>JAGPGE010000263.1 GCA_018056145.1 Armatimonadota bacterium | reverse complement strand
GTCCACGTCGGAGGCAGCGAAGACTACCCGCTCATCGACGGTGTGGACCTCCAGGCCGATATCGCCATGCTCACGCCCTCCCGGCTGTTCACCGTCGGCGCCACCCATGTCCAGTCTGGCGATATGACCCTCGACCGCCCCGAAGGCATCGACGCGCAGGTCAACCTCATGACCGGCATGTCGCTGGTGATCGACCCATCGGTGAAGACCGCGGGGATTATTGGCCAGCCCGAGGCGCGCAAGGTGGGCACAGGCATGGACCAACCCCTCACCGCGCATATCAACTCGCTCATCGCCCGGGCGCCCAGTGCCGCTGCGGCGGGGGCTTCCGAACTCACGGCGCCCCGTGAACTCCAGGTCGCATGGTCCCATCGTGACCGTCTCGATGCCTACGTGATTACCGACAACACCGGCTCCTTCGCCGCAGTGGACGCGGGGATGAAGCTCACGGTCTCGCCCGATCCTCTGCCCGCCAATGTCTTCAGCGGGGTACAGGGCGAAAATCGCCCCTCCAATCTCTTCGACGGACAACTGCTCACCACGTCCGGGGGCGCCATGTGGGGCGACGACCAGCCCGTCACTCTCGACATGACCTTCGACAACGTGTATGACATCAGCCGCATCAACCTGAAAGCCTGGTTCGCCACCTCATCCAGCAAACAGAAGCTCTTTCAGATCGGCGCGGTCGATGTCTTCGCCGCCGCAACCGACCAGGACGCCGATCTGCAGCCGATTCTCCAGGTCCAGGATACCGAAGACCATGGCAACTGGGGCGCGCCCGGCTATGGCCCTCAGACCTACGACTTCCCAGGCCTCACAGCCTCCGCGAAGCGCTTGCGAATCACTCTCACCCCGCGCCCGGGGACGGCGGTCTATCTCGCTGAACTTGAGGTTCACGGGAACCGCCCCGGCCTGGAAATAGACTATGAGACCCTTCGCAAGCGCGCGGCTCCGGTGCACTCCTTCCAGGCTGTGAAGCTGGCCGATCTCAACGGCGACGGGACGAGCGAGGTGATCGCGGGCTCATCGGACGGCTCCGTCTACGCATTTGATGCCGCGGGCGCGAAGCTGTGGTCGGTGGACACCGGGGGCCAGGTCAATGACGTCACCACCGTGGATTTCGACGGCCCTGGAAAGCCCACCGTCATTGCCGGCAGCATGGGCGGCACGGTCACCGCCATCTCGCCAGACGGTGTGGAACTCTGGCGATTCCAGGCGCCGTACTACAAGCGCGTCGGCCACATCCGCTGCGTCTTCCCGGCCGATCTTGCGGGCAATGGCCAGCAGGTGGCCATCGCCGGTTCCGATAACTGGCATTTCCACGCCATCGACCGGGAAGGCAAGGAGATCTGGCGCTACGAGAGCGTCCACGGCTCCACCGCCGGCGCAGCCGCGGACATTGACGGGGACGGCAAGGACGAGGTGATCTGCGCCACGGAGTATTACTGGTGGCATGTGGTCAGGCCCGACGGCAAGCGCCTCTTTAGCTACTCCGCCCGCAGCGGCCCCCATGCCAACGTGGCCGCTGCCGCGAGACTCGACACTGCCGGTGGCCTGTGCTCCATCTTCGGGGGCGCCGACGGCAACGTCCATGTGATCGGCCCAGATGGGAAACTGCGCTGGCTGTTCAACAGCGGCGACGAAGTCACCGCCATCGAGACGCTGGACATCAATGGTGACGGGCTGGACGAACTCCTGGTCGCTTCAATGAGCTTCAACGTCTACGCTCTCGACCAATCCGGCAACATCCTGTGGCGCCGCGACCTGGGCTCCGAGGTGGATGGTCTCGCTCTTGCGAAGGCCGGCGCGAAGAACCGCCTGCTCGCCGCCACTCGCGGCGGGAAGTTGGTGGCGCTGGATCCCACGAACGGCTCCCTGCTTGCCGCCTTGCCCGGGGAGATGCCCGTTCTGGACATGGCCGCGGTTCCCGGTGAACCCGATGCCTTCTCAGTCCTGGCCACCAAGACCGGCGAACTGGTCTCTGTCCCGGTGCCATAGCCCATCGCCGTGAGTTGGTCCGCAGAAGTCGCTGTCCGCTATTGGCCGTCTCCCCCTCCCGGAGCAGCCCTTAGGGCGATGGAAAGGGGAAGACGCGTCGGGGTGAGGCCGCTATCCCTCGTGTGGCCCCCACAAAACAAGACGGGGACGGGCCTTTTTCAGGCCCGTCCCCGTGTCACATCGGCAAAGCTTCGTCGCCTTAGTCCGCCCCGGGCAGCCGGCGCTTCGCGATGCCCAGCTTCTGCAGGCCGGTCTCTGCGGCGTTCGCGACCTGCGGCACCGGATCATCCAGCGCCGCCACGAGCATCTTCGTGCTCCGCCGGTCCCGCATCTCGGCCACGGCTTGCACCGCCGCCCAACGTACGTCCTGCTCCCGCGACTTCTCGTCCAGTGTCGCGGCGGCCAGTTCGCGCTTCTTGGCGTCCTCATACAGCGCGATGAGTGCATCCAGGGCCGCCGGTTCACTGGCCCGCCCCAGTTGCACGGCGGCATATCGGCGCACTTCGGCGGATTCATCCCTGGAGGCCACGATGAGCGCCTTTACGACCTCGGGGCCACCGATCCAGCCCAGCGCTTCGACAGCGAACCGCCGGACAGTCTCGTCCTTGTCATACAGTCCAGTCTGGATGACGTCCTTCACCACGGACTGTGCCGGAGTGGTGATCAGCGCCGCCGCTGCACGCCGCCGCACGTGTACGTCTTCGTCCTTGAGGGCCTCTGCCAGCGGGCGCGCAGCCTTCTCGGATCCCAGGTAGCCAAGCCCCTGTGCCGCGATCTCGCGCACCATCGGTTCCGGGTCTTTGAGCGCGTCGATCAGTATCGGCAGGCCCTTGAGATTCGAGGGATTGCCCCGCTGGTCACCCTTCTTGACGGACTTCGCGGACTTGGCGAACTTCTCCTGGGACGGATTAGTGCCCGCGCAGATCAAGGCGATGCACATGGCCGCCGCGTGGCGCTGCCGTCCGTCTCGACCCGTTCTCACGGCCCGCTCGAGTTCGGGCAGTGCGGCCTCGCCCATGAGCTTGAGTTTGATCGCCGCCTGCGCCGACTGGTCGTTCTCGGGCTTGCCAAGTTGCGCCACGAGGGTCGCGACCTCCCCGACGTCACCGCCCTGTCCAACCGCGGAAAGCGCCCGCTTCGCCAGATCACGCACGTCCGGGTCGGCGCTGGCCAGGAGCTCCTTGAGGCGCCGCTCGCCCTGGGAGCCTTTGGCGCTGCGCCCGAGAGCCAAAATCGCCGCATCGCGGACGATGGGGTTCGCATCTCCGGAGGCCGTGATCAACACATCGGCAAAGGCGTCGGCCTGTGTCGCCAGAGCCTCAATCGCCGCCGCGCGCACTCGCGGGTCTTCGCCGCTCTGTCCCGCCACAACGCCCACCAGAACTTTGGCGACGTCCGCGGCCAGATCCGCGTCGTCCGTCGCCAGCAGGCCTTTGAGCTGCTCGATGGAGCCCAGCGCCTCGTCAATATCTTCGCCTGCGGCGGTCTTCCCGGCGTCCTTGACGGCCTTCGCCTGAGCCTTGGCGAGTTCCTCCTTCTGCTCCGCCGTCGGATCGTCTTCCGGCGTCTCCTCCGCCTCCGTTTTGGCGTCAGGCGCTGGCTGCTCAGTCTGTGCCGTCTCGGGGTCAGGCTGCTTCTTTCCGCAGCCGGACGGCAGGCACAGCAGTACAATGAGCAAGGGCAGCGCCCAGTACAACGAGAGCAATGATCGCTTCATGTCTCGTGACCTTTCCTCTTCTAAGACCGTCTCAGGTCGCCGGAGGGTGAGTCCACCCCGGCCTGATTACAAACGCTTCCCTACCCGACATCTGTTCCCGCAAGCGGCCTGACTTGCCCGGAGGGACCATATCCTCCTGTACGCACACGCGTGGATGGGCTAAACTGAACTCCCATCTATCCCACCCGTGTATTCGCCATCGGCCATGGACGTCAGTCTATTCGACTACCACCTTCCCCCCGAGAGCATCGCCCAGGAGCCTCTGCCTGAGCGCTCGGCTTCGCGCATGCTGGTTCTGCCGCGCACCGGTCCCGGCGACTGCGTCGACAAGGCATTTCGCGATCTGTCCGAGTTTCTGCGCCCCGGCGACCTTCTGGTCCTCAATGACACCCGTGTCATTCCCGCCCGGCTTATCGGGCGTCGCCCTACCGGAGGCAGGGTGGAAGCGTTGCTTCTGCAACCCCTCGAACCCGACCTGTGGGAAGCCCTGGTCAGGCCGGCCGCCCGCATGAGGCCGGGGCAAACCGCGGACTTCGGCGATGGGCGGCTCAATGCCCGTGTCGTCGAGGCGCTCCCCGGTGGCCTTCGTATTCTGCGGCTCTCCTGCGACGAGCCACTCGAAGACATTCTCGAGCAGATCGGTCAAACCCCTCTGCCCCCGTACATCAAGCGCCCGGAGCCGCGCCCTGAGGATCGTGGTCGCTATCAGACCGTCTATGCAGCCCGGCCGGGAGCCGCCGCCGCTCCCACCGCGGGCCTGCATTTCGACGCCGCGGCTCTCGCCGCGGTGGAATCGGTCGGAGCATCCATCGCGCATGTCACCCTGCACGTCGGCCTGGGCACCTTCCAGCCGGTCAGCGTCGATACCGTGGAAGAGCACGAGATCCACAGCGAATGGTGCTCCATCCCAGACCAGACCGCCGGCGCAGTCAATGCCGCCCGCGCCGAAGGCCGCCGAGTCATCGCGGTTGGCACCACCGTGGTTCGCACCCTGGAAAGCCGGGCGTCAATCGGTCGTGTCGCTCCCGGAAGCGGCTTGACCAACCTGTTCATCTACCCGGGCTACCAGTTTCAGATCGTCGATGCCTTGCTCACCAATTTCCATCTCCCGCGCTCCAGCCTGCTGATGATGGTCTCGGCATTCGCGGGGCGAGAGCGCATTCTATCCGCATACAACCACGCGGTCCAGACCGGCTATCGCTTCTACAGCTACGGCGACTGCATGCTCATCATCTGATCGCCGCCACGGAGTCCCCGATGCAGTTCACCCTTCTCGCCAAAGACAATGCATCCCGCGCCCGCCTGGGCGAACTGCGCCTGGCCCATGCCACCGTGCGCACGCCCCTGTTCATGCCCTGCGCCAGCCTCGCCGTTGTCCGCGCCTGCGACACCGCGGACATCGAGCAACTGGGCGTCCAGATGCTCTGCTGCAATGCCTACCACCTGTGGCAGCGCCCCGGTGATGAAGTCGTCCGCAATCTCGGCGGCCTCCATGATTTCATGCGCTGGCCCGGCGGGATCCTCACCGACAGCGGCGGCTTCCAGGTCTTCTCACTGGCCCAGCCGAAAGACATCATCGAGGAGGGCGTCCGCTTCCGGTCGCATCTTGACGGCGCGAAGCTTATGCTCACGGCGGAGCAGTCCATCGCCATCCAGAACAACCTGGGCAGCGACATCGCCATGGCCTTCGACGAGTGCGCGCCATACCCGGTGGACCGGGAGTATATCGAGCGCTCCCTGGAACGCACCCTCCGCTGGGCCCAGCGCACCAAAGACGCCCACGCCAACCCGAACCAGGCCCTTTTCGGGATTGTTCAGGGCGGCCTGTACCCCGACTTGCGCGTAGAGAGCGCCCGCCGCACCGTGGAGATGGGCTTCGATGGCTACGCTCTGGGCGGCCTGTCGGTGGGGGAGAGCAAGCAGCAGATGCTGGAAGCGGTCGAGGTCTGCGAGCCCCTCCTGCCCGAGCATTCGCCGCGCTACGTCATGGGCGTGGGCACCCCCGCCGACATCGTCAGTTGCGTCATGCGCGGAGTGGATATGTTCGACTGCGTCCTGCCCACCCGCATGGCCCGGCACGGCAGCCTGCTCACCGCTTCGGGCACTCTGAAGATCAAGAACGCGCGCTTCCGCGAGGACCCTCGCCCCCTCGAGGAAGACTGCGACTGCCCGGCCTGCGCCCGCTACTGCCGGGCCTGGCTGCATCACCTGTTCCGCATCCAGGAAGCCACCGCCTGGCGCCTGCTCAGCCTGCACAACGTCCGCTTCTACAAGCGCCTCATGGCCCGGATCCGCCAGGCGATCCAGGATGGGACTCTCGCCGAACTCAACGCGACGGTGCTCTCCTGGACCCGGCGCGACGCCGCCTGCGAAGACGCAGGGGAGCGCGAGGCAGACTGATCGCCATCCGCCCTGCCCTGGAGCCGCCATGACCCGTTTCTACATCACCACGATCCCCGGCCTGTCAGAGATCGCCCGGGACGAGCTTGTGGGCCTGGCGCCTGACGTCCGGGTCATCGCCGACCACCCGGACCGAGTCGTCTTCGACCTGCCCGGCAACCCCGAGCGCCTGCTCTCCCTGCGGGTGGCCGAAGACCTCTTCGTCCATCTGGGAGAGCTTTCGGGCCTCGCCACCGACGAGTCCGCTCTTACCAAGGTCCACGATTTCATGGCTTCCCTCGACCTCTCCGAGGCCCTGGATCACCATGCCCGCATCCATCGGCCGCCATCCCCGCCCACATTCCGGATCACAGCCACCCGTTCAGGCGGCCAATCCTTCAACTCGCTGCAGCTCGCGGGGGAGGCCGGCGCGGGGGTTGTGGCGAGGTGTGGCTGGAAGGTCAATCTGAAACACCCGGACGTGGAGATTGGCGTGCAACTCGTAGATGACCACGCCTGCGTCGGCCTGCGACTGTCATCAGACGCCATGGCCAACCGGTCCGCGGTGTCGGGCGTGGCATCTTTGCGCCCCACCGTCGCCCGGGCGATGTGTCTTCTCAGTGATCCCCAGCCCGGACAGGTTGTGCTCGACCCCATGTGCGGCACGGGGACGATCCTCGCCGAACGCGCGCCCGGCCTGCCCGAAGCCACCCTCATTGGCTCCGACCGCTGGCCGCCGGCCCTTGAAGCGTCCCGCCAAAACCTGTCTGCTGTCCGTGCATCCCTGCTGCTCGCCAATGCCCAGTGTCTGCCCCTGGCCGACGCCAGCATCGATCGCATCATCACCAACCCGCCGTGGGGCCGGCGCGTGGGTTCCCACCGCCAGGACCGCCGCCTGTACCCGCGCTTTCTGGCCGAGGCTGTCCGTGTTCTCAAGCCCGGCGGCCGGCTGGTCGTCCTGTCCCTGGAGCGCCGCCTGATGTTCGACTGCCTTGACCTCATGGCGGATTTGGCCGTCGTATCCCGCACTCTCATCAATATCGGCGGCATGCAACCCTCAATCTATCTCCTGCGCCGCGCCTGACCGGGTGCATCCAGTTTTGCTGGTCTTCCACGTCCTCTGCTGGCCGGCCTGAGCATGTCCGCGCCTTCCGGTCTTGGGTCTTGTTTCATAGCCCGCGAAGCGAGCGACAGCCTATAGCCGGGGGAGGAAGCCCCCGGATTCCGCGGGGGCTATAGGCGGACGGCTCCTTCCGGAGCCTGACGGCACACGGCCCGGCCTCAACACCGCGGGCACAGGACCCCGACCACACACGAGGCCGACATCCATGCCGCACAACCGATACCCCTTGGCCCCACGGTGTCGTCTCCCATGTGTGCGGGGCCCCACGGTGTCGTCTCCCATGTGTGCGGGGCCCTGTCATCTGGACGGCGATGACATCCCGCACCTGATTACGAGTTGGGTGTTTCGTTACCCGTGGCGTGTCGCCACCGGTATAGCCGTGGGGTGTCGGCGTCGTCCAGCCGACGGGGCCCTCCGGTGTCGTCTCCCATGTGTGCGGGGCCCCACGGTGTCGTCTCCCATGTGTGCGGGGCCCCACGGTGTCGTTTCCCCTCGGTGCGGGGCCCCACGGCAGGATCATCGGTCCTGTGCGATGC
>JAGPGE010000262.1 GCA_018056145.1 Armatimonadota bacterium | reverse complement strand
TGGTCACCAACCGTCCGGGCGATGCGCGGCGCCTGTTCGACTTCTACGAAGGCCGCGGGCAGGCAGAGAACTATATCAAGGAACTCAAGAACCAACTCAAAGCCGACCGGCTGTCCTGCCACCGTTTTGTCGCCTATACGTCGCATCGGATGGGCAGGTCGTTTCGCCCCCAGGGCCTGTCTGCCCGTGCCCGCTGGACTCCCCCCGAGGTTCACGGGCAAAGGCAGGCATGCCCTAACTTCCCCCCAGCTTCAGCGTAACCGCTCCCCGCTTCGCTCGAGAGCGGCGATCTTCGCTGTGGGGGTCAGGGCACTACTCATGGTCGGCCTCTTGCCGCTTTCCGCACCACGGGCAACAATCCAGGTGACCGCCAGCAAGATCCAGGGCGAACCGGGCGAGCCGGCCGCACCGCACGCAGGGGGTCAAAGGGGTATCCAGGCGGTTGGACTGGATCTCCACTGCCCTGCGTCCCGCTTGCGCAGTGAGCACGTCAACGTTTGGTTGCTCTTCCAGACAGTGCACAGCCTCCGCAAACCCGTGCCGATACTCGTCATTCTCTCCCAACGCAGGCTCTCCGCGCTGCCAGTGGTACTCGATGCAATACGCAAGGACAGATACGGTCTCGCTCAGTCGGCTCAAGGCCTCTTCGTCTGACAGGGCCTCGATCTGCCGGTTCTCCCTGTCCTGCCACGTCGGTGTCATCGCCTGTCGCTCCAGCCGCTCCAGTCTCGATCTGAGCAGCATCTTACTCACCCTCTCCGACCTCGAAGCGCTCCCGCGTCGCCCGCTTGCCGCACCGATCCCCAGGGCGAACCGGGCCACGTCCGCAGGACACGCACAGGGGCCCGCCGGCAGGCCGTCTTGCGGGCACAGGTACCCCCAGTTCGTTTTGCGCGATCCTGGGGCCGTCTGGAGCCGTTCCCGCCCGTTTGTGTGTCATGTCTCTCCCCGCCCGCACAGCAGATTACAGGACAGGGCCTGGCGCTCCAGGTTCGCGATCCACACCCGCAGGGTCATGCCCTCTCACCCTCCGTCCCCCAACACTCCAAGAGCTCAATGTCCGGGCGTGGCTTGTCGGGCCGCAATGGATCCTCGGGCCCGAACAGGGGCAGGTTCATCTCTCGCCGCCTCCGATCCGGGCCTCCAGGGCCTCCAGCCGCTCCAGAATGTCCGCCTCCAAGGGCCTGCCCAACACCCGCTCAAAGACCACCTTGGCCGCGGCCACGTCGCCGCCTTTCGCCGCCGCCACAAGCTGCTTCGCAATCGCCGCGAGGTCGCCGGGGCTCACCGCCGACAGGAGCGCCGACCGGAGCTCGCCCACGCGGGCTGCGTAGGGGTTGCCGGGTCCGCCCGGATTGCCGGCCACGAAACGCCCGGTGGCGGGGTCGCGATCTCCCCGTTTTGTCCGTTTGGTATCGGTGCTCACGCTCGCCATTGGTGCCTCCATAACGCTCCGTTTCCATGTTTCCCGCCATGTTTCCCACTTTGCAGGGGGTGGAAAGTTGGGAAAGGTGGGAAACTAGGAAATATGGGAAACATTAGGCGGGACCGTATGTTTCCCACGCTTCCCACCCTTCCCATACTTGTCACACAAACCATGTATCCCATTATTCCCACTATCTACCGCCACCCGCTGGAGTCCGTGCTCTTTGCAGGCAGCCCCCACAGTTTTCGGCGGCGCATCGGATCTGACTCGTCGGTGAGGTCCACGAGGCGCAGCTTGTCTTTCGCGCGATAGAGGGCGTTCTTGCCGATGCTGCGTTCTCCGGCAAGGTCCACGATTTCCCCCACGCTCTTGGCGCCGTCTTTGAGCACCTCCAGAAGGAATTCGGCGGCGATGGCACGGGCCGGCGCATGCTTGTCGGGATCTGCTGCGGGCGCTTCGCAATAGGTCACGCCGGATGCGGTCACCGCGAAGCCGATGGGCTCCGGCATTGGCGCCAGATTCGACTTAACGCAGGACAGGCGCATGGTCGGGTCATCTGCGCGGCTTTCGTTTTGCGGTCGATCGATGGCCAGCACGGAACGGGCCGCAGCACCGATGGCTGTGGAGCCCCGCAGGCGATCCAGACTGGCGCTCTTCCCGTCGTGCTGATTCGGCTTGCCGAAGTGGTGGACTATGAGCAGCGCAAGGCCCGTGTCTCGGGCTAGGTCGGCCCAAGGCGCGAGGATTGCGCCGACCTCGCTGGAGTTCTCATCGACGCCGGCCGGCAGGGCACTGCGGAGGCTATCTACAATCAGCAGGCGTGCCTCGTGGTCGGTCACAGCGTTTCGCACCGCGAGAAGTGCGTTCGGGTCGTCCAGAAGAACGCGCTCGAAGCCGGTCCCGGGGAACAGGATCCTCGCGCCCGGCAGTCCCCAGTCGCGAATCCGTTGTACCCATATGGCTTGGCACCCCTCCGAGTCCAGCACCAGCACCGGGCCAGTCGCGGGCGTGGTGTTCGGCTGCCCATCGGGCCATGGTGTCCCGGCGAGTATGCGCCCGGCGAAGTCTAGGGAGAGGGCGCTCTTCCCGTCACCGGGTGCCGCGGCGAGTACGGTCACGAAGCCGGAGGGTATCCATCCGGGCCAAAGCCAGGTCACGTCCGCCACCTTCTCTTTGAGCGCCTCGGCCGAAGTCCACGAGGGCGCTTGTGGTTCCTCTGGCACTGGTTCCCAGGGCACCGCGCCGTTCACGAGTTCGCGCACGTGCTCCGGCGTGGTGTCCGCTGCATCGGCCTTCTCGGGCGCATCGGGCCAGTCCACATAGAAGACAACCTCAGCCCCGAGGGCCTGCAGGCGCTTGCCGATGGCGTCCATATGCTCCCGGCCGGCGTTGTCGGCGTCGGGCCAGAGAATCACAATCCTGTCAACCAGGGGTCGCAGGGCGTTATCATCTGGCGTTGCGCCGGTGCCGTAGGTACCCACCGCGAGGATCCCGGCGGCGGTCACCGCGTCGCAGGCCTTCTCGCCTTCGCACACCACCACGGCGGTTCCAGCCGGTTCTGCAAGGAGCTCGGGGAGGCGATACAGCGGCAGGGATCCGGGAGTGACGCCTTCGAGGCCCTTTGTGCCGTCGGGCTGCGTCCACCACACCTGCTTGTGCCCATTGCCATTGTCAAGTCGGTGGTGCAGGGCCAAGACCTCGCCGTCGGCATCCCTCACCTGGTAGACGGTTCCGCGGGAGCCCGCGCCGGGCTTGTTATCCCGTTTGGACGCCGGCGGAGGAACAGGAACGCCGTACACGTCGGCCACAAGCGCCACAGCCTCGGGGAAGGTCGCGTTCCGCTCACGTGTCACAAGGGCGAAGCAGTCGCCCCCTTCGTCGCACCCCCAGCGGATCCACGCCCCTGCCTTCTCAGGGCGTCCGCCAATGAGTAGACTCGCCTCCGTTTCGGCGCCGTCGAAACACCAAACCGATCCCGGCGGCTTGCTTCGGTGTTCATCGACGCGCAGGCCCAGGGCGTTGACCAAAGGCAGCGGGTCACGTGCGAAGGCGGCTTTCAGTTCGGCTTTGAGTTCCTCGGCCTTCATGGTATCCCCCCGCTTCCGGAGGGAACACCGGGGCACACCGCACCGCGTGGCGGTAATGTTGTTCCTGGAGAGGTCGGGCGGACTGTGGGAGCGCCTTCAGGGCATCGGGGATGTTGCCCAACAGGGCGCTTTGGGGTATGCTCTTCACAGTCTCGCCGACTGTCGCGTCTGTTCCGCCTGCGCCCCCCTCGCCCGGGGGGCGTTCTGGTTCCCGGGGTCATGCGCAAGCCCCCCCAGCGCAGGCGATCTTCCCGGCGAGTTCCTCGCGGAGCTTACGGGCCCGCTCCTCAAACCACTCTGCCTGCCTGGACCTCAGCCGCTCCACGTCCACGCCAATCTCCCGCAGGGCCGGCCACGCCTTCCGCGGTAGGTTCTGCCTTCCCCGCTCCGTCTGGTGGAGCTGGTTGTAGCCGATCCCCAGGGCCGCCGCGAACTGAGAAATGCTCAAACCCAGTTCCCTGCGGAGTTCCTCAATCGGGCTCATACTAACCGCCTCCTCGTGTCCGGGGCCACGAACGACAATAGCCCCGGTTTCCGCGCCTTCTGGAGGCGAGAACACGGGGCCGATGGAGGGCAGTAACATAACCTTGCGCAAAATACTTTCTTGACACAAGGGGCTTGTGAAGTTACCCTTTACAAACTGTCAAGCGAAAGTTCACAAGCGTATACTGCTGTACCCATTGGACCCGCGATATCTCTGCCAGGAGGCGCGGGTTCAACTCTTTGGGCTCAAAGTTAGTAAAACACGAACATTAGTTTGACCGCTCATCTCCTCTTTGTCAACATCCAAACCGCTCCCATACCCGAAAAGACGTGACGCTTATAGCGTCATGCCCTCATCTTAGCTTTTCGTCTGTGTGCCCGCTTGCGGCAAGTCTCCGAACAATATCGGGCTGGATACCCCACTCGTCCTCCACTCACGAAATAGCGTCCACACTCCTGCCCTCCCTTGTTCGAGGCCGGAGCCGGGCACCGCCGGAGCCGCGCCTCGCCTGCCAAGATGGGCAATAGTCCACGGGAAGCCCAGACCAACCTTGAAATGTGGGGCTGATAGGATACCGACGGGAAGATGACTTGGTGTCCGTTGGGGGTTGGAAGATACACGAAGTCGAATCGCTTCGGGGGATAGTTCGCAATCTGCTCCAAGATACGCAGATCAGTCTCGGCTAACCCACTTGCCTGCACTGGGTCCAAGCCCTTGACGACGCCTGGACCCTCGCTGGTCTCTGAGTAAGCTGCAACACGAGGG
The DNA here is from genome assembly GCA_018056145.1 of Armatimonadota bacterium. Taxonomy (GTDB): domain Bacteria; phylum Armatimonadota; class Zipacnadia; order Zipacnadales; family JABUFB01; genus JABUFB01. The sequence goes on along the minus strand of JAGPGE010000262.1, from coordinate 2,993 downwards.
CCGACTGCCCGCAACAAGCTGATGAGGCAGGCAAAGTCATCGCCAAGGGTCGCGTCTCCTTGCCGCTCGGCGAGCTCCTGACGGACCCATCCGGCAACCTTCTCTGCCTCCTCCTGTGCCCAATTCAGTACTTCACACAGAGCGTTGCTCTCGTTCTCGTCGACTCCGAAAGGTTGCTGTTGAGTTATTGGGAGCGGAGATGGGCGGAGCGGAGCGATAAGACGGATGATTTCCTTAGGATCCACTTTCCAGCCGTTCATGTGCCTCCCCTCGCAACCGTGTCATGATCCAGCCGGTTATAACCGCCTGTGACGCGGGGCCCTTGTGCCGATCCGGATCCAAGCCAAGGGTCGCCCGTGCCTGGGCCTCGAGGCGCGCCCGTTCCTCCGGGGTCAACGCCTCTACCAGGGCAAGCCCCTCCGAATGCCGCTCAGCTGCCTCCTGCTGCTCTTTTTCCGTGGCCGCAATTATCTGGGCTTGCTTGGCCTTGGTCGTTGTCTGGGCCTCAAGCAGACTATGCGCTTCGCCTATGAGGTAGGGTAACAGGTCCGGCCCCCGGGCTCCCCTCTCCCCCGCGAGTTTGCATGCTGCGCGAATGGCATCGGCCGTGAAGCCTTCTGCCGTCAGGTCTTCGATGATCGCTAAAGCTCTCTCTCGCCGTTTCTTGGCGGGCTTCTTTTCGCCGATGGCGGAGAAGAATGCATCGGCCAGATCGGTGCTATGAGAGAGAGTCTGAGTCGTAGAGTCTGAAGTCGTTCTAGAGGACCGCTCATTTTTGAGCGGCTTGACCGCTCGATTTTGAGCGCCTAGACCGCTCAATTTTGAGCGGTCTGGATTCGCGTCTTTGAGCGCCAGAATGATGTACTCGTTCGCGCGCCCCAGACCAAGCTGCTCAACGCGAATGTACCCGGCATCCTTCAACGCGGCCAAGTGGCGTCGGACGGTGCTCTCCCCCATTCCCAACTCCTGCCCCATGAACTTCTGCTCCGGTGCTTTACCGGTTTTCCACGCCCACCAGAGAAGGGCGCCGTATACGCGAACAGCGCCGTCAGTCAGGCCAGCGTCAAAGAAGACTGCTTGAGGCACCTGGACAAAGCCGGAGCGAAGCCCCGGGTCCTCAATGATGATCCTGCCGCCTTCGTGCTCGTCCATCTCTGGGCTCTCCCCCACCTGTGAGTGACGACGTGTTTCACGTCTACCCGCATTGTCACAAGTCCCCGCGTCTCGTGCTTGCCTCATGCAGAGCGCTTGCCCGGAACGCCCGCATGGTCACCAGTTGCTCCACACACCGCAGTTACAGAACCGCCCTGTCCCCTACTACTTGCGCGCCCTGGTCACTCCTTCCGATGCAAGGCTCATCGAATGCTCAGTTCAGCACTCGCCTACTCGCCATTGCCGCCGGTGGCTAGTCGCCGGATTGCCTCTCGAACCACTGCGGACTTGTCAGGGATGCCAGGGACACCCGGCACCTCCACAATCCGCTGAAGTGCTTCGATCTGCTCAATGTCTTCGTCCGTCAACCAGAAGGTCGCCCTTCTGACGGTCTCCCCCGCCTTGGTCTGCCGGGTCTGCTTGTAGTCCGACTTTCCGGGCGTATCTGACGTGTCAGGCGTGCCTGGCTTGTCTGGCACGCCAGGCTTGTCTGGCTTGTCAGTAATGGCAGGCCCGGAAGTCTCATCAGCGATGATGTCCACCAGATGCGGGCGCTCCTTGCGGTGGCGTGCGGAAGGCATCTCCGGGAACTCTCGTGGATCACGCTTGGGCACGCTCGCGAACCTCCTTGGCCACCGCCCTGTAGTCAGCGGCTCCTCGCGACGTCGGATCATACAGGGTCACAGGAAGCCCGGTGCCCGGTGCGTCAGAGATCGTGACGGTCTTCCTCACCTTCGTTTCGAAGACGGGTACGCCGAAATCCCCGAGCCGCTCGAGGACCACCTGCGCGCCGCGGGGTCGTGACTCATAACGAACGGGCAGCAGCCCCAGCACTGCAAGCTGCGGGTTGAACCGTTGGCGGATCACGTCCACCGTATCGAGCAGTTGCGCTACGCCCTCCAGCGACAGGAACTCGGTTGGCACCGGCACCAGGACCGCGTCCGCAGCGATCAGCGCCGAGATGGTCAGGATCGACAGCGAGGGCGGGCAGTCGATCAGGACGAAATCAAACTCGTCGGAGATGCCGGCGAGCGCCTCCTTGAGGCGGAACTGGTCGCCACGTTCAGCGGACAGGTTACGGGCGGCGGCGCTGAGATCAGTAGGGCTCGAGGGGATCAGGTAGAGGTTCGGGCACGCCTGGCATGCCAGGCTTGTCAGGCGTGCCTGGCTTGTCAGATTGGCACCCGTGCCGTCCAGTAAATCAGCCAGGGAGTACTCCAGTTCGGCGTAGTCAACACCCAGGCTCACCGTGGCATTGGCCTGCGGGTCGCAGTCGACAACCAGCACGCGGCAGCCCAGCTCGGCCAGGGCCGCGCCCACATTGATCGACGTTGACGTCTTGCCGGAGCCGCCCTTCTGATTGGCGACCGCGATGTGCTTGACGGTTGGCATGTTTGGCCCGAATCCTCACATGGTCTCCCGCGATGGGGGAGAGGCGGTCAGATCGCCAGCTTGCTCTGTTCCTGCTCAACCAGCGTCCCGCCGCGGGCCATGAAATCGTCCAGGTCAACCGGCCGGAAACGCCAGTACCTGCCGATCTTGCAGCAGGGAATGCGCCGTTCTCGGGCCATCTTCCGAACCGTCTCTACGTGCAATCCGAGGTAGGTGGCGGCCTCCTCGGGGGTCAGTAGGCGGCTATCGGTGGTAAGCATGTATAAGAACCCTCTCTCTTGCTTTATTGCATATTAAATTGTAGAGGATTGCGTGGAGTGGGTCAAGAAGTCTCTGTATTTGGTGGGGGATGACAAGCCTGACAAGCCTGACAAGCCTGACAAGCCTGACAAGCCTGACAAGCCTGACAAGCCTGACAAGCCTGACAAGCCTGACAAGCCTGACAAGCC
>JAGPGE010000261.1 GCA_018056145.1 Armatimonadota bacterium | reverse complement strand
CGTCTCCTTTCCTGCTCTCGGAACGCCCCCCGTTCGTGCCTGTCCCCAACGGCCCCACATGGGCATCGCATGTAGAAGCAGGAACAGCCGGAAGCATAGATAGGCCAGGGGCGTCGAGAACAGCAGGCCGTCGAACCTGTCCAGCACGCCTCCATGCAGCGGCAGGATGGCGACGAAATTGGCGATGACAAAAGTGTCTCTTGGCCGCCAGAGCCGGGCGATCATGGTGATGAGCACCGAGCCGGCGATGCAGGCCATGATGATCCCGAAACGCCAGGCCGGGTCCTACGAGACGAACCACGTCGCGGCGAAAATGCCCATGCCGCAGAGCCAGCCCCCGAGCTCGAAGGCGTAGATGCCCTTGCGCCGGATGTTGCTGCGGAACTCCTGCAGGCCCAGGAGCATCGCGATGGTCATGGGGATGAAGAATGGCCAGCCGCCGAGGTACATGAGCCGGCGCAGAATCGGCGCGCCGACCAAGTCGGTCCAGAACTTGGAGATCATCCCTCCTCGCCTCCCCCGCTCTCCTCAGCCGGATTGTTGTCGCTGTCCTCCACCAGCGTCTGGATTGCGCTGATGCAGTAGATGGTGTTGGCCAGCACCTCCAGCGCCGCAAGGGTACCATGTCAGGGCTCTGCGATCTCATCTGGTCGATCCCTCCCAAGGCGCGACCAGAGTCACAGTTCATCGTCGACGGGGCCTTGCCTCCTCCTTCGAAGCTCTCAATCCGGTTCCTGCGCTCTGGGCATCTGCTCCGGCGTGGGGCGCACCGCCCGGACTGACAAACACCTCGCCGCCGGGCCATGCAGGAACCGGCGCCGCTCTCGGCGAACTGCCCCGCCTGGACTTGGGTGGCGGGCGTCAGGCCCGTGCCGCGACAGGAGGTGACCCGTATGCCCCGACGGATCCGACTGATTGCGCTGCGCGCCGGCCTGCTAGCGCTCGCAGTGATTGCGTCGTGGCCGTGTTGCGCGCAGCAGACCGCACCACAGGGCGCGGACAGTGCGGCGCCTGCAGGAGGGAGCAAGATGTTCGGAGACCCCGTCGAAGTTGATCCCGACAGCGGCGCGCAGGTGTTTCTCCTCGGCGCCGACCCGCGCCCGGCCGACAATATCTATGGCGAGCAGCCGTATGGAGATGCTACCGGCCGGCGTATCGCCATTCGCTACTACAACCAGGGCGACCAGCCCGGCGGCATCAGCATTCTCGACCTCGTGGACGGTTCGCGCCACGACATCCTCGTGGGCAAGCCGCCCTTCCCGGCCTTCCATGCCTGGGGCGAGTGGCTCTACTACCGGCAGGCGGTGGACGGCGTGCCCATGCTGCGCCGCTGCAACTACCTGACCCTGAAGGTGGAGAACGTTGCCCCGCTCCCGCCGGAGCGCGGCAGTTACAGCTACGGCACGGTCTCACCCGATCACCGCTATTACGCGGTGAGTGTGAGCAATGAGGGCGCTCCATCCAATGTCCACCTGCTGGACATCCAGACCGGGGAATGGAGCATCCTCCTGGACAAACCCGGCTACCATGCCAAGCACGAGCAGTTCTCACTGGACGGCCGCAACCGAGTGCTGATCCAGCTCAACCAGATGCCCGACGTCAAGCAGGTGCTCCTGAGCGAACTGGAGATCGGCGGGCAGGAGAAGCCTTTCCCGGCGGACCGCCCTCACACGCCGCGTCCTACCGGGCATGAGGCGTGGGTGGGCGTCACCGACCGCATCTTCTTCTCCACCGCGACCGACCCCGACAGCCGCACCAATGTCTGGACCGGCAAGGTGGGCGATCCCGGCCCGGTGCCTGCGTACGAGGGCAAGCTGCGCTTCAACCACATCAGCGTCTCCCGCTGCGGCAGGTACTTCATCTGCGACACGAGTGAGGCGGGCGTCCCGCTGTATGTGGGCAGCTTCGCGAACGGGAACTGCAAGCGCGTTGTCTTCACCCGCACCGTCTATGACGGCAAGCAGTGGGCCCACGCACATCCGTACATGACCGCCGACAACAAGTGGATCATTTTCGCCTCCACCCGCGGCGGACATCCCCAGGTGTACGGCGCGCGATTGGTTGACGGCTGGCTGGACAGTCTCTGATGGCCGCAGCGGAGGGAACAGAGACGGTCGGCAGTCAGAGGGGCACGCGAGCCTCGAGGGGCGACGGGGAGACCGATTCCCATTGACCTGCCCGTATAGCCAGCTCCAGCGCAGGCCCCATCACCCTGGGCGCAAACGGGCCCGGGTCCAGCGCATCATCGACCTGTCCATTCAGCAAGGTTCCTGCGACGGTTGATCGAAGTCTCCGTCGTCACCGATTCACCCACTGGCGGTGCATGCCCATGTCAAGCCTGCGGCTAGCCCGGATCAGCCCCACGGCATTTCTGTCCGGGCCGGAGAGTGATCTGCGCCAGACCATCCGGGTGGCTGTTGAGAACGGCGGCCTACCGGCGGAAGCGGCCCTGGAGGTGCGCGGTCCCTCCGGCCTGCTCGCGGCGGATCGGGTCAGTGTTCCCGAAGGCGAATCCAGCCACCAACTGCGCATTCCCGCTCCGCGCGATGCCACGCCGGTCACCGTCTCACTCAGCGTGCAGGGCCGTGAGTCCACCACCCATGAAGTCACGCTGCAGCCGCCGCGCAAGTGGACGGTGCATGTCAGCCAGCGCTCCCACCATGACGTGGGATACACCAACCTGGCGTCCGTTGTCCTGCGCGAGCATGTGCAGTTCCTCAACGAGGCCCTGGACATGGCGGATGCGACTGCCGACTGGCCCGAGGAATCCCGTTTTCGGCTGGTGATCGAGCAGGCGTGGTCGCTGGTGGAGTTTTTGCGGCGCGCCCCAGCTGACCGGGTTGCGAAGATGATCGCCCTGCTGCGCGAGGGCCGCTTCGAACTGACCGCGCTCTTCGGCAACATGACCAGCGAGCTGTGCGGACATGAGTCGCTTGTCCGCTGCCTTTACCCATCCGCGCGGCTGGCCCGCGAGCACGGGTTCGCCATCACCAGCGCCGAACACAATGACGTGCCCGGCATGAGCTGGGGGCTCGCGGAGATCCTTGCCGAGGAGGGGATCCGCATCTTCTGCCCGGCACTGCCCCGATACTGGGACTGGTGCCAGCCGTCGATGCAGTCTTTCTGGGACGATGGAGCGCTCTTCCCAAAGGGGCGGCCGGGCTGCTTCTGGTGGGAGGCGCCCTCTGGCCGCCGGGTTCTCCTGTGGGACAATTTCGGCGCGGGAAGCGGCCCGTATGCGTCTCTTCCGGGCCTCGCCGACCGCCTGCAGGAACTTTCGGAGTCCGAGTACCCATTCAACACCGTGCGCTGGACGGTGATTGGCGGCGCCCGCGACAATTCGCCCTACATCCAGGACTTCTGCCGGACAGTGCGCGACTGGAATGCGAAATGGACGTACCCGCGCCTGATGGTCAGCACCAACGCAATGTTCTATGAGGAGCTGTCGCACCAGTTGCCCGATGATCTGCCCGTTTTCCGGGGTGAGCTTCCCGGTCCGGATTACCCCGTGGGCGCTGCATCCACCGCCGAGGCAACCGCCGCCAATCGCGCCAACAAGACCGAACTGCTCAGCGCCGAACGCCTCGCTTCCCTCGCCTGCGCGATGACCGATCTTGCCTATCCCGGCGAAGCGCTGGACGAAGCCTACGAGGACGTGCTCTGGCACGACGAGCATACCTGGGGTCACCATTTTCCCTGCGGGCCCGGGTGCAGGGCTTCCCAGCACGAGAAGGCCGTCCACGCGCACCGGGCCGCTGCGATTGCCGGGAACGTGGGGGACACCGCGGTCGCGCGAATCGCCGACCATGTGCGCCTGCCGGGGGATGGGTTCTACATCGCCGTGTTCAACCCGCTCCCCTGGACCCGCAGCATTCCCGTGGTCACCCCGATGCGAGAGTTTGAGAACTGCGGCAGCACCATGGCCCGCCTGCCCGCGAACAATTCAGACGGAGAAACCTTTCTGCGCGGCGTGCCGCTGACGGACCGCTGGCATGCTCACCCGCCGCCCGAGCTGGTGGCGGGCAGATTCAAGCTTGTGGATGTGGTCTCGAGACAGGCCGTGGACTTCCAGATCGCGCCGGTGGAGAACGCCTGCGAGACAGTCCCCTTCGCTCCCGAGCGCGTCGGCCTGGGTCGCGGTGGCTTGCGCTACGGCGGCATGGAGCACCCCTCAGGCCTGCTGAGCGACCTGCATTTCCTGGCCCGGGATCTCCCGGCTTGCGGCTACCGCGTCTACGAACTCAAGCCGCTGACGGACATGCCGGAAGCCGCCACTGCCGATGACCCCGCGCGGGTCATTGAGAGCGATCACTATCGCCTTGAACTCGACGCGTCCGGCGCCATCGCGAGCCTCATCGATCGCGAGACGGGCCGAGAACTGCTTGATCCGTGCGCACCACACGGGCTCGGGGACTTTGTAGTCCGGGGGCCCAACGACGAGGGTGCGATCCCGGCGCAGTTCGGCCCGTGGACCATCGAGCGCACCGGACCGGTCTACAGCCGCCTCCTTCGCACCGGATCAGCGCCCGGGCATCCGCAGATCAGCCAGACAATCACGCTCCGGACGGGCATCAAACGCGTGGAACTCGCCACCCGGGTGCTCAAGGACGCCACTCCCGCGCTGGATGCCCATCTCGCGTTCCCGTTCCGGTTCGAGCAGCCCAGGTTCCGCTACCAGGGCGCCCTGAGTGGCCTGAGCCTGGTGGAGGACTTCCTGCCCGGCGCATACTGGGACACCCTCGCGGTGCAGGACTGGGTCTGCGTGTCCGGTGCGGACGGTGCGGTGGTCTGGTCCAGTCTGGACGCTCCTCTGGTCTGCCTGGGTGACTTGTGGCCCGGATACGTCTCCCCCGCGCACAGTGCCCGGGTCCCGTCGAGGGCGCATCACCCGCCGACTGCGCTGGGGGAGGTGCGCAACGGGTGGGTGTATTCGACCCTCTTCACCAACAACTTCGGCACCAACTTCAGCGTCTCGCAGACCGGCAGCATCCTGTTCCGGCATGTCTTCACCAGCTGTGCAGAAGCGCCGGAAGATGGCCTTGCAGGCCGCATCGGCCTCGAGCAGATGACCCCTGCGCGCACCATCTTCCTTGAGCGCCGCCGCGATGGCCGTCTGCCCACTTCCGCAAGCCTCCTGGAGATCACCGGCGACCCCCTGGTGCCCTTGACGCTGAAGCCCGCCGAAGATGGGCGGGGCCACATCCTGCGGCTGTGGAACTCGGCGCCTCGCGTCGCGGATGCAGACATCGTGGTCAACTTCATCAGCCTCGCGGATGCCGAACCCGCGACCATCACCGAAGGCTACGCGCCTGAAGACCCCGGCAGCGTGTTTCTTGTCGCCCCGCACCGTGTGCAGGTCACGGTGCCGCCCCGGCGGCTATTGACGGTGCGGCTGCTGGACACGTAGTGCCCTAATGCCAAAGCAAATCAGCCGCGGGATGACCGCGAGCCGGAGTGTGAGAGACATGACTGAGCAGGAAATCCGGGCGCTGGTGGCCGAAGTGCTCTGCCTGCGCAACACGGTGCAGTACCAGGAAGAGGAGAATGAGCTGATCTCCTCAGGGGCGGTGCTGAATTCCCAGGTTGGCCGGGCCGACATCCACGAGCGTGTGGCCGAACTGCGCGCCATGGCTCCCGGTTACCTGCTGCTGCAGACGGACCTTGAGACGGGCAGCTACTTCGCACCCGACGGAACCGCGGTGCCGCCGCAGATGGCACTCGGCGCGGCGGATGATGAGCAACTGGCCTTCGACTGGGGCTATGCGGTGGGGCTCGAGGGCCGGCGTCTCGGCGTGGATGTGACCTGGAGCCCGGTGCTGGACGTCAACACCAACCCGGACAACCCCATCGTGAATGTGCGTTCCTTCGGCGAGAACGTGGAGCAGGTCGGCCGTCTCGGGGCAGCGGTGGTGCGCGGGATGATCCGGGCCGGGATGCACCCCTGCGCCAAGCACTGGCCCGGGCACGGCGACGTGGCGGTGGACAGCCACATCTCCCTCCCCACGGTGGAGTGTTCCCGACAGCACCTGGAGACCGTAGAGTGGCCGCCGTATCTCGTGGCCCGGCAGGCGGGGCTGGAGAGCGTCATGACCGGGCACCTGCTCCTGCCGGCCGTGGACCCCGACAACTGCGCCACCGTGAGCCACAAGCTCATCACCGGCATTCTCCGCGAGCAGCAGGGCTACGACGGGGTAATCTTTACCGACTCCCTGGGGATGGAAGGCCTGCGACTGACCATCGACTCGGCGCAGGCGGCGTGGATGGCCATTGCGGCCGGGCATGACCAGGTCCTCATCGACTATAAGCGACCGCCGGGGGAGTCCGTGGAAGCAGTGGTGGCCGCGTGCATGGACGGCCGAGTCCCCGAGTCACGCCTGCGCGAAGCAGCCGCGCGGGTGCGCGATCTCAAGGCCCGACGCCTGCAGGCGCCCGCGCTGCCCCCCGGTGACGAGATTCGGCGCGTCTTACAGAACATGGGGAGCCGGCTGGCCGAGGCGTCCGTGACGCTGGCGGGCGATCTGCCCGCAGGTGGCATCGAGCTTGGCGACCGGCCGCTGCTGGTCATCTGCGACGACCCGGTGCGCCACGGAAAGGGCCTCGCGGACGAGCATGAGGGGGAGACGCTCGCTGGAGTGCATCCGCTGACCGGGCCCGTCTGTGATAGGCCCGGCTGGAGCGCGATTGTCTGCGACGAGAACACCACGCCGGAGGATCTTGCCCGGGTGCGGGAGAGAGTCTCGTCCGCCACCGCAATTCTCGGCGCTACCTTCGCGCATATCACTTCGTATAAGGGTGAAGGCGTGCGCCTGCCTCGCACCCAGGCGGCGATGTGGCGGGAACTCGCGGCATCGGGCAAGCTGCGCGCAATGATGCTCTTCGAATCGCCCTACGCGCTGTCTGACTTGCCGGGCAGTGTGCCGGTGGTCATCGGCTATGGCGGCGATCCCTTCTCGCTTCGCGCGGTTGCCGAGGCGATACTGGGGAAGCGCGCTTGTCCGGGGAACCTGCCGGTGACGGTGCAGCGCGGGAGCTGATTCCCTGCCCGAATTGGGTGTCGCCGCTTCCCGAAGACGTGTTCGCGGCGAAAGACAGGCGTGCCCGCCAACGCCCGGTGCCTGTACCCACCGGGCATAACTTCAAGTCCTACGGCCCGATCCGGATCTCGACACCCATCACCTTTACGGGTGCGTCGCCGACCGCGGCGATCCCAACGGTATCTCGCTGCATGCCCGGCAGTGCATTCGCCGGTGCGTCGTAGATCAGCGCCCCTGCCGCGCCGGTTTCGCCCTCACGCAGAGTGCAGGTGAGACCGTTCAGGCTGACCATCGGCGGGGTGTCGGGCTTCTCAACGTGAACTTCGACCCAGACCCGCGAGTTGTCGGCCGGCTTTGGTCCGGTGGGGATCTCGAAAGACAGGCTCTTGCCCTCGGCCGGGAGCGGTGCCTGGTAGTGTTCGCCACACCCCGTGATGTCCCGCCACGTGATGGCATGCCGCCGCGGCAGGGCGCTGATGGCATCGAGGGAGGACATTGCGCTGAGCGTTGCGCGGTACCCCTCGGGCGTCCAGGCCGGGCTGTTCGCGATGGGGCTGAAGTAGTTGAACAGGTAGACCGCGTCGGCTCCGGCCGCGAGAGCCGCCGTTGCGGCGCCGGCAGCCTGTTCTCTTGTCACGGACACCGCCGGGCCCGAAGGCATTGGCCGGTGCAGTATCTCCAGCCCACCAGCCAGCGCAACCCCGGTGCCCTCCAGGGCCTGCTTCCAGT
>JAGPGE010000260.1 GCA_018056145.1 Armatimonadota bacterium | reverse complement strand
GCACCAGGGGATCATGGCCTACGACTACACCGACGAACCGGACGTGAAGTGGGTTCATGTGAGCTCCCGGCTTCGCGGCGAGAGCGGCGAATTGTGGCTGGATGGGATCGAGTGGGTGTCCGAAGCGGGGCCGGTATTCCAGTCCGCCGGCCTGACTTTCGAAGAAACCCGCGGGCGCGAGGGCGAGGAAGGCACGCTGAAGCTGGAACTGGCGAATGTGGGCGACCGCGCCACCCAGCCCGGCAGCGTTACTCTGGGCCTGCCCGAGGGCCTGTCCGTCGAGAAGACCACCATGGCCGTCGCGGCCATTCCTCCGGGTGAATCCGAGAGCCTGGAGTGGGCCGTCAAAGGGAAGCGCAATACCCCGGGCCAGAAGCTCACCATCACCGCGAAAGCCGGAGACCAGCAGGTGGAGGATGACTTCGTGCTCGCAGCGAAGCCCTCGGTGGCCCGGCTCAGCTGTGCTCGGATGATTCTGCGGGCGGGCGAGCCGGTCCAAGTGCAACTCATCGCGGGCAATGATGGACATGTCACAGTCCCCGCGCCACATGCGTCCCTGAACCTGCCCCAGGGCATCCGCGCGACGGCCTCCACGGAGCAGCCGTTATTGCCCCCCGGCCTTGAGTCAGTCGCGCAGTCCTGGACCGTGGTGGCCGAAAAGCCGACGCTGCTGACCACCCTCTCAGCGTCCCTCGAGGGTGTCAGCGGAACCGCCGTCCTGCCCCTGGTCATCGCTGAGAGAATGCCCGGTGATCTGATGGCCGACACTCCGGGCCCGGTGTACTCGGGCGTCGTGGATGAGATGGCGTACATCGGCACCAACAGGGTCCGCCTGCTCATCAGCCGCGAGGGCGGCGGCTACGCCATGGGCGCGTTCCAGGTGAAACGCGGAGCGATCTGGGAGACCGCCGGGATACTGCCCAGGCTGGGGCTGATCGCCTCCGGCGACGATGAAGTGCCCCTCGCGGCAAAGCGCGCCGAAGCCCAGTGGTGGCCGAACCGCGCTCGGCTGCTTCTGTCGACAGAGGCCACCATCAACCGCGCTCGCTGGCGGGTATCCTGGACGCTTTCAGCACTTCCGGGCGGCGACACCATCGGTTTCGAGACGGTGGCCCGGCCGCTGGATGACACGACGCTCGCCGCACTGGAGGGACCCATGCTCTACTGCGGCGAAGCCGGTGGGCCGGAGCGCGAGGATGCCATCCTGCCGGGCCTCGAATGGCTGGTGAAGGGCGAGGAGTCATCGAACGCCCTGGACATCCTGCCACAGCACCCGGACCGCATCCGCTACGTGCCCCACCCGTACAAGGTCTGCGTGCCTGCGGTGGGCATGCGTTTTGGCGACACTGCAGTGGGCCTGCTGTGGGACGCGCCGATGGACCAGCCTTCGTACGCCCAGGCCGGCGCTGCCAGTCTCGTGTTCGCGACGCCCAACCGCTTCGAGGGACACCAGAACCATCTCATGGGCCTGTTCCTGCCCGGAGTGGACAAGGGTGTGCCGGAGAATGAGCGCCGCGCATCCGAACCGTTGCGGGTCAAGGCGACCCATCCCATCAAGCTCCGCGCCAGCCTGTACGCATCGACCGGGGCAAGCGACTGCCTCGTTGCCCTGGATCGCTGGTATGAACTCAACGGTTACCCCGAGCCCCTCCCCTATCCCCGAGGTGGCCTGACGGACGAGGTCGCCTTCAGTATGCAAGGGTACTTCAAAGAGCACGCCCTGTGGAATCCCGAGTGGGGCAAGTGGTACAGCGACCTGATCGTGGGCTTCCGGCCCACCGACAGCCCGGCGACCGAGCTTCTCTGGGGTGCCCGCGTCCTGGGAGAGTCCCCTGTCACGAAGACCGCCCGGTCACTTGCGGCGGAGGTCCTCGGCGGCGATGAGCGCGCGCTCGACCTGCGCCTGGAGCACCCCTCGCACCCCGCCAATGTGCTGAACGTGGCCCGGCAGGTGCGCAGCCTGATCGCCAGCCAGCATGAGGACGGCACCTGGCGCTTCGGCGGCGGGAAAGCCGGCGACTGGCCCGAAGAGGGCGTCAACTACAAGGTTCTCGGACCGATCGGCGCGTCCGAAGTGGGCCTGAGCGCATCCAACGCCGAGACAGTGCTGGACTTCGCGCTGATGACGGGGGACCCGGAAGCGACACAGGCCGGGCTCAAAGCGCTCGAGGCCATGCGCGCATTTCGGGTACCCCGGGCCGCGCAGGTGTGGGAAGTGCCGGTGCATACACCGGATATCCTTGCATCCGCGCGCGCGGTGGATGCTTATCTCGCGGGTTACCGTCTCACCGGCGACAAGTCCTGGCTGGCCGACGCCGTCTACTGGGCCCGCACCGGCCTGCCCTTCGTGTATGTCTGGCAGCCCGGCGACCAGCCCGCGATGCAGGGGGCCAGCATCCCGGTATTCGGCGCCACCGGTTACGGTCTGAGCTGGTTCGCGGTGGCCGTGCAGTGGAACGGTCTCGCGTACGCCCAGTCGCTCTACGACCTGGCCGAGTTCGACGACTCATTCCCCTGGGTGCGGGTCGCGGACAATCTGCTGGTGAGTGGCATGTATCAGCAGGCCACCGAACCGCCGCGATTCGCCCAGTGGCCGGACGCGCTCAACTTCATCAAGGGGCGCAAAGGCGCACACGGCCAGACGCCACCCTGCTTCCAGCCCAGCACCATTCTGCGCCTGAGTCTGCGCAAGCTCGGGCAGAAGATCGCGCCCGAGAGCGTGGCTGTCCGGCAGGGCGACACTCACCTGTGCGTCCGCGGAATGGCCCGGCTGACCGAGGCTCGCTGGGCGGGTGACGTGCTGGAGTTCACCGCCGACTTCGCTCCTGGCCAGTGGGGCGCGATCTCGATCCTCCCCATCGACAAGCCACTGAGCGTCATGGTCGATGGCGAGGATATTCCGTGGGTGGAGGACCTGTACGCGCAGGAGACCGCCGGGTGGTCCTGGCACGAAGAGACGGGCATGGCGCAGGTGCGACTGGCCAACTCCGGTCGCTACCGCATCCGCGTGGATGGTGTGGAGCGCCGCGAAGTACTGTGGGCGCCGCCGGTTCGGACTTCGCTGGACTTCGACTTCGCGAAGGGGCTGCAGGGCTGGAGCGCCGACCATGACCTCGAGCCCCTGCGCATCGACCAGGGCCGGATCGCGACAATCACCACCGGCACAGACCCGTACATGTCCCGCGGCTCGCTGATGGTCGAGGGGAAGAAGGGCGACGTGCTGGTGGTGCGCATGTCGGTGCTGTCTGGCGGGAACGTGGGGAGCCTGTTCTGGTCCACGGAGACGAAACCTGGTTTCGCGCCGGAGCGCGAGGTGCATTACCCGCTGCACTCCGACGGTGCTATGCGCGATGTCCGCATACCGATTGGCAACCACGAGTCCTGGGCAAACAACAGGATCACCGCGGTGCGCATCGATCCCGGCGGCGGCGCGGTGGGCTCGAAGGTGCTCATCGAGAGCATGCGGCTGGACCGGGCGGACTGACGGGGGCCGCCGCAGCGCGGTATTGAGGCAGGAGCATCGGTTTTGCGAGGGGCGTGCAGGCCTCGCGTGTGGCCAGCGTCCGGTGCCTGCGGCGTTGAGGCCATGCCGTGTGCTGTCAGACTCCGGAAGGAGCCGTTCGCCTGTAGCCCCCTACTATAGGCCGCCGCCCGATCCGCGAGCCATGGGGCAATGGCTCACGGCAAATGGCACGCTGAACGCATATCGGGTCCCAGCCGGCATGCATCCGACAAGACCGATCCTCCTGGAGCCTGAGGTGAGTTGATCGCTGGTACGCTGGGCTCTCGTCCTGATCATCGCTGCGGCAACGTCAGCCTGCTGGCACCCGCGCAGGTCGCACACAGGGACTGGATCAGGCTCCCCGTGCGGTTCAAGCCCTGCGGCGCGGCGATCAGCAATGACGGCCAGTGGATCTACGCGGGGGACTACAACGGGGAACTGTGCTGGATCTCCGCCGAGACCGGGCGGCATTGCTTCCGTCTACCCGGCGGCAGCCCCATGTGGGACATCACCGCATTTCCCGGCACGGATCGCGCGATGGTCGCTCACGGCCCGGGGGTCTACGGCGCGTCTCTGATAGACATGGAGCGCGGCATGGCCATCGCCCACTACGCTCTGCGCAGCGTGACGCACGCCTGCCCCATTGCACCGGGCGAGTGGCTGATGATCGATCCGGTGGGTCTGTCGTACACCGTGCAGGAAGCGACCGGAGTGGTCAAGACGGCCTATGGGTTCTGGTCGAACAGCGGCATGCCGGCGGAGCCCCGGGATGAGGGCAGCCTGGGTTTCGCGGAAGACGGCTCGTACGTTCTCATCCCCGCAAAGGCCCAGCGCCGGGGCGACACTGCCCCGGACTCAACGCCTTTGTGGGTCTCGTACGACTTGCGCAGCCGAGTCTACGTGGGGATCGTGCCGCTCACAGAGGTCGCGTCGCCCGAGGCGATCCTCGCCCTGCAGAAGCTGAAGCCCGACAAGCGGGGCCGCAAGCCCGAGGCGGACATCGTCCTCTCCGCGTTTCCCTGGAGCACCCGGAAGTGGGCGCTGGGCGACGGCGCTGGGCTGGCCCTGGCCGGAGTCACGGGCACCGTGCCCATCGTCCACGTCCGGGTGGGCGGCGGTGGAGGCGCTGGCGGAAGAGTCACCACCGTGCGGTTTTGATACCCGGCCGGGCATCATTCCACGATGGTTGCCTGCCCGAGCCCCTCGCCTGAGTGCGGTGTGGCCACGTCGTCGAAAGTGTTCGCCCGCAGGACCACGTTGCGCGGGCCCTTGCCGATGTCGATTCCGATCTCGTTGTCGCGCACGGTGTTGTGGTCCACCACCGCACCGTCCACCGTGCTGTGGATGCGGAATCGGGCGTTGTTCAGCAGGTCGTTGCGCCGGAAGATGGCCCCGCGGACAAGCGGACCGGGGTATGTCTCATTGTTGTTGCTGCCGAAAGCCCCCATGAACGCCGCGCGCGGGCCGTAGCCATTGCCCTGCGAGATCTCGTTGCCCAGGAACTGGCAGTACCACGCGGGTTGCCAGCCCCAGCCGTGGGGGTTCAGGCCCCAGGCGAAGAACCCGTCCATGCGCGCCCCCACATTGCCCGCCACCATCGTGTCCAGTGCGGCCCCGTAGAGCTGGAACGCACCACCGTCGTAGAACACGTTGTTCACGAACAAGTGCCGTCCCCGGTGCGGGCCGATCTGGATGACAGAGGTTTCGTCAGGCTCGATGTCCCAGGGCCGGTCCAACTCCCACTCGCGGCCCTCATTGGCGGTCACGACCCGGTACTGCCCGGCGCCGGTTCCGTCCAGAATCATCACCACACCGCCCCGGTAGTCGCTGTGGTGGGTGGTGGGGTGGTAGTCGCGGAACTCCGGGTCCGCTGCCAGCGTCAGGTGTGTCCCGTCAACGGATGCCACCTTCCCGAAGTACGCGCCGCCCGCCGCATCCAGGGTCATCATCTCGCGGTCCAGCCCGTACTGGCCGTGGATCGCGTTCCCCGCGAAGTACACGTTGCGGCTGAAGTTGTTCCAGAAAGTGCTGAAAGCGTTCCCACCCGGCGCGAGACCGCTGCCCACCACCTCGTTGTCCTCGAAAACTAGCCCATCAATGCACTCCAGGCTGTATCCCTGGCTGCCGTAGGCGAAGCGGTTGTCCCGCACGAGACCGTACCACGGGCCTGAAGCCGCCCTGAACCCCCATGGGTTCAGGAAGAGCGCGGTGCCACTGGCGAACACGTCGCACTCGGTGATCTGGAAGTTGGGGCTGGTGACCCGGATGCACCGGCCTTCGTTTGTCTTCTGCGGGGCTTTACGGCCCCGGAACGTCGCCCCCGGTTCCCCCAGCATGAAGAAGGCGTTGGCCCGGATGAGAACACGGTGCATTCGGAACCGCGTGGACTTTGGGTCCACATCCACCACGGTCTTGTGGTTCTGGCAGTAGAGTGCGAGCTCCTCGATGCCGTAGTTCGTCCCGGTGATGAGCGACGCCGGGGGGTCGTCCATGTCCGGCCAGTAGAGGCTGACGAGCTCCTGTGACTCGCCCTTCAGCACGGTTCCGTCGGGGACGACAAGCTGGCCCTTCACCTCGTACCGTCCCCGGGGGACAAGCACGATCCCGCCGCCGTTTTCAGCCGCCTTGTCCAGCGCCGCCCTGATGGCCTCTCCGGCAGTCCCCGGGAAGTCGGTGATGCGGAAGACATCCTGCTTCCACTGCACAGGAGGGACGATCTCCACCGTCCCAGCAGGCATCCAGGCCGCGTCACCGCCGCGCCCGTTGTGGACGGCGACCTCATAGCTCCCCGGTGCGAGGTCCGCCGGGAGGTCCAGCGGCAGATCGTACTCACTAGCGTCCGCCGGGACCGGCAAGAGAATGAGGGGATCGCGCCCCTCCATGGCCAGACGGACCCGAGCCCCATCCATATGCAGACACTTGCCGAAGATGCGCAGCCACCCGTCCGGGGTCGCGGCCTTACCCTCGTCGCCCTGCATCCACCAGACATCGGGCAGGTTGAGCGCGCGAGTGGCTGACTGTCTCGAACCGGAGGTCACCCGGAAGGCGAACACGCCCGGCTCGAGGTCCCGTGGCAGCAGGAATGCCAGCGAGTGCTCGCTCACAGACACCGGGACAACGGTTCGCGGCTCTTCCACCGCATCCCACGGATCCGCCACCGCAGCCGCGTCGTCCTTGATGCGTCCCACATGCACTTGCGGGGCGTCGCCGAACCCGCCGCCTATCACCAGCACGGTGTCATCGGGGCCGACCGGGTCGGAGGCCCAGGTCACCACGGGGTGGTCCGGCGGCGCGCACCATCCCGGGATTGTCAGCAGGACAACCAGGGCGGCGAGTGGAACTGTGGCGCGGGTCATGGGAATCACTCTCTCTCGGAACGGAGCAATGTTGCTCACCGAATTCGCCGCCCAGCCCACCAACACCTCGCCCGCAGGCGCACAGGGACACGGCGGCACTGGAGGGGAAATGCCGGGAAGGAGACTACGGGGACACTATCCGAACAGGAGACCGTACGCCATGTCGAAAGCAACCCTCTACACGCTATCCATCGTGCTCGCCTGCGCTGTATGTCAGGCGGCTCGTTTCACCGACACATTCTCCACTGACCCAGGCAAGATGGACCGCAAGCCCTTCGTCTGGGACCGGTTCAACGCCTACCATGGCGCGGGTTCCGTCTGGCAGGCCCAAGACGGGTACATCCAGTACCGCGCCGAAGACCGCACCGGCACGTACACCGCCCTGGGCTTCCCCAGTGCAGGCATTGACGTGAGCGATGAGACCACCTGGAGCACCGAGGTGGGCTTCCAGCACGTCTCTGGCACGGCGCCGAAGGACTACATCTACGTGTCGTACCTGCGCTGGAATACCCCCGAACAGGGCCGGATGCGCATTGTGGGCCTGTGCTACGACCCCGAGAAACGCGAACTGTGGCTGTACAACTCGGTCTCGCAGGAAGGCCCCTTCCCCGCCGACCTGTCCGGCGACTTCCACCCGGTCCGCATGACCTGCGAGCAGAAAACCGTTCGCATCTACGTCGACGGCAAGCTGGTGGGCGGTCCGATTGCGCTGAAGGACCGGGCGTATGGCGGGGGCGAAGAGTTCTTCCTTGGCCCGCTCACGAAGACCGAGAACCACACCCTCGACTGCCGCTGGGATTACCTGGCATTTACCGACGAGGGTGCCTTCGTTCCGGGAGTTGACGCCTGGAATCCGGCGGCGGATATCGAACCCGTAGCGGAAGGACTGAGCATCGTGGAGTACCCGGACGTCTTTAGG
>JAGPGE010000259.1 GCA_018056145.1 Armatimonadota bacterium | reverse complement strand
GCTTTTGACGAAGCCAGAGCACTGCTGGACCCCAAGCACACCGCGAGGGGCGGGGCGAACTACGAACAGTCACCGAGGCGACCGCGCGCCGGCACCCGGTACAAGCCCCCGCCCTGCGCACGGCGACGATCAATGGCTGGCGCAGGGAGCCGCCAGTTTTCAGGCCCCAGAGGGGCCGTCCGCCTATAGCCAGGGGCGGAAGCCCCTGGAATGGCTACGAACGGCCACCGAGGCGACCGCGCGCCGTCACCCGGTACAAGCCCCCGCCTACGGAGGGAGAAGGGTTGACGGCGTGATCGGTCTTTGCCCGTGCACGACGCCGTCTCGCCTGCCGCACTTGCCCGCTGCGCATTTCACTAGTATTATCTGCTCCGGGACCCCATTCCCGCCAACAGGTCCGCCTGGCAGTACCTCCGTAGGCCGGGACCACGACGCAAGGATGACCGAAATGAACCTCGACGACCGCCGCCTGCCCGTCTCACAACTCGATGATGCCGGGCTCAAGAAGTTCATGAGCGACAATGGCGTGGGCCTCACCGTGAATGAGGCCCGCATGATCGCGGGCTTCCTCCACCGCGACCCCACCGTCACCGAGATGCACATCTTCAACAGCGAGTGGTCCGAGCACTGCTCCTACAAGAGCAGCAAGCCCACCCTCAAGGAGTTCCTGCCCACCGAAGGGCCGAACGTCATCCTCGGCCCCCAGGAGGACGCCGGCATCGTCTTCCTGACCGAGCATGAGGGCCGGCGCTGGGGCATTGTCATGGCCCATGAGAGCCACAATCATCCGTCCCAGGTGCTGCCCGTGGAGGGCGCGGCCACCGGTATCGGCGGTATCGTGCGGGATGTGGACTGCATGGGCGCCCGGGTCATTGCCACCGCTGACCCGCTGCGTTTCGGTGACCCCACCGGCGAGAACGCCGACCGCACCCGCTGGATCGTCGGCGGCGTCGTGGACGGCATCTGGCAGTACGGAAATGCTCTCGGCGTGCCGTGTCTCGCGGGGGATATCTACTTCAACGAGACTTTCGACGACAACTGCCTAGTCAACGTGGTCGCCCTGGGACTCGTCGCTGAGGACGACATCGTCCACTCGTACGTGCCGCCCGAGGCAAAAGACGAGCCATACGTGATCATCCTCGTGGGCAAGCCCACCGATGACTCCGGCTTCGGCGGCAGCGCCTTCGCATCGAAGATCATCGATGAGGAGGAGCAGGAGGAGGATCGCGGCGCAGTCCAGGTTCCCGACCCGTTCCTGGAGAACGTCCTGTGCATGCGCAAGGCCAATGAGGCCGTGCGAGTCCGGGCGAAGGAGCTTGGCATCCCCATCGGCATCAAGGATATCGGCGGCGGCGGGCTTGCCTGCGGGACCTCCGAGATCTGCTCCGCCGGAGGGTTCGGGCTGGAGCTCGATCTCGAAGCCGTCCACGTCGCCCTGCCCGACCTCCTGCCCGAGGTCATCATGTGCGCCGAGACCCAGGAGCGCTTCCTGCTGGCGGTGCCCGAGACTTTCGCGCCTGAAGTCCTGCGCATCTACAACGAGGACTGGGACCTGCCCAATGTGTATGAGGGCGCCCGTGCCAGCGTGGTCGGCACGGTGCTCACCGAGCAGCAGTTCCGCGTGAAGCAGGGCGGCGTCATCGTCTGCGACGCGCCCATCGAGCAGGTCACCGGCGGCATTCTGTATGACCGCGAGGAAGAAGCCGCCGAATACGCCGGGACCGAACCCGAGTACGACATGCCCGACCTGCACGACACGCTCCTCAAGGTCCTGGGCTGGCGCAATGTATGCTCCCGCGCCTTCGTCTACCGAGCATACGATACAGAGGTGCAGGGCAATGCGGTCATCCGCCCCGGCGAAGCAGGAGCGGGAGTTATGCGCCCGCTGCCCGGAAGCACTGTGGGCTGCGCGCTGAGCGTGGACTGCAACCCGGCATATGGGGACATCAGCGCTTACTGGGGCGGAGCTTGCGCGGTGGCCGAATCCATGCGCAATGTGGCCGCTGTCGGCGCGACTCCCCAGGCCCTCACCGACTGCCTCAACTACGGCAATCCCGAAAAGCCCTCGGCCTTCGCACAGTTCCGCGACGGCGTGCGCGGGATCGCCGACGCTGCCCGGAACCTGTGGCTCAAGGGCTATGAGAACCAGCCGGTGCCTTACGTCTCGGGTAATGTCAGCCTGTACAATGAGTCCGCAACCGGGCGCGCCGTCTCACCCTCCGCGGTTATCGCCTGCGTGGGCACGATGCCGGACTTCTCGAAAGCCGTCACCATGCAGTTCAAGCAGGCCGGCGACAGGATCTTCCTGGCCGGGCCGCGCAAGGACGAACTGGGCGGCAGCGCCCTGTACCAGGCTCTCGGGCTGGGGCTCGGCCGCAATGTGCCCCAGGTGGACTGGGAACTGGAACGGGCCATGATCTACGCGGTCATCGACGCCATCGACAAGGGCTTCGTGCGCGCCTGCACCGACATCTCCGACGGCGGACTGGCCGTTGCCGTGGCGGAGATGTGCATGGGCGGCTTCGCCAACGGGCAGCTTGGCGCGGAGATCGAACTGGATGCGCTGAACTCAGAACTTCGCCTGGACAAGCTCCTGTTCTCGGAATCCAGCGGCTTCGTGATCGAGGCGAAGCAGGGCTGCGAGGAGGATCTGGTGGCGCTCTTCGCGGGCTACGGGGTGGAGCTGATCGAGATTGGCGAGGTGGAGGACGAGGCGGAGCTGGAGTTCGAACTGGGCGACGAGGAGTATGAGTGGTCCCTGGACGAGCTCAAGGACGCGTGGATGAGGGGATTGCCGGAGGTTCTGAGGTAGGGAGTGAGCGGCCGGAGGATCCGGCGTGCCGCCGTTTGCCGTCGCCCTGGCCGTAGCCGCGGACGTCTGCAGAGTGCTTCGTTGCGGTCTCGGCGCAGACATTTGGGGCGCTTGTTGGAGCGAGCTTGCTCGCGACGCCGTCTTCCGTCTGCCCCTGGTGCGGGGACCCGTCATCTGGACATCGATGACACCCCGCACCTGGCTCGCCGGTAATCGAGTCGTCAAGCCCCGGAGGGGCGAGAGCCCTTTGCCACCAGCGTGAGCTGGTGGTTCACGACCTGGCCGCGCCTTTCATCTTGTGCGGGCACAAACCACCCCCGGGGGGCTGATGGTGTCTTTCGCCGCCGTGGTCAAAGACCTCCTCGATCTCATCGCGCCGCCGAAATGCGCCGGGTGCGGCGAACTGTCCCGCGAGATCTTCTGCCCCGCCTGCCTGCCCCTGGTAGACCTCATCGATGGCCCGTACTGCCGCCATTGCGGCAACCCTCTGCCGCCGTCCGCGCACCAGTGGCCGGTGTGCGGCGAGTGCCGCCAGCGCGACAGGCTCCACCTGGACGGCGCGCGCTCAGCCGGGTTCCATGAGGGCCCACTGCGCCGGGCGATCATCGCCTTCAAGTTCCAGGGCATGCGCGAACTGGGCGGGCCGTTGTCGGAAATGCTGGCGCGGCGCCTGCTCAATGAGTACGCGCGCCCGCATCGCCTGCCTTTCCACGAACTCACCGCCATCGTGCCCGTCCCGCTTCATCCGGCGCGCAGGCGCTGGCGAGGGTTCGACCAGGCGAGGGTGCTTTCGCGCGGCCTGGCGAAGGAAACCGGCATCGCGCTCTGGGAGGATGTGCTGGTCCGGGTGCGCAACACCGCGCCGCAGGTAGACCTCACCCCTGCTCAGCGCGAGGAGAACATCAAGGGCGCGTTCGAGGCCCGCAAGGCTTGGAAGCTCAAAGATGCAACCCTTCTGCTGGTGGATGACGTCTATACAACCGGGGCGACATTGTGGGAAGCCGCGCGGACGCTGAAACGCGCCGGAGCAGGGCGGGTGTACGGGCTGACCGTCACCCGCGCCACGCCGGACTGGTACGCGCCGTCCTTCCCGACGATCAAGGGGCGTTGACATCATCGAGAACCGTCGAATGCTCTCTCTTGCCGCCATCGCCGTCGCACTCGCGCTTCTACCCGCGCTGCCTGCCTGCGCTCAGTGGCTTCTCGTGCCCATGGACAGGGCGCAGAGCGACCACCTGCGGGCTTACGGGCTCACCTACTGGTGCCTGGAGGAGCCCCGCATATACGAATGCGAGTGGCTCCTAAACTATCGGGCGGGAGCGTTTCTCCTGCCCGACCGCGAGGACGTGCGCAGCCGGGCGCGGGAACTTGGGGTATCGTGCGAGGCCGTGACTCCGGCTGGACGCAAGTCCATCCAGGCCACCATGGACGGCGGGAACATGGAGCGCATTGTGCTCACCAAGGCGCCCAAAGTGGCGGTGTACGTGCCGCCGGACGTGGAGCCCTGGGATGATGCGGTGCGCCTAGCGCTGGAGTACGCGCAGATCAAGTATGACAAGGTTTGGGACCGTGAGGTGCTAGGGGGGAAGCTCGCGGACTATGAATGGATGCACCTGCACCATGAGGACTTCACCGGACAGTTCGGCAAGTTCTTCGTCCAGTTCCAGCACAAGCCGTGGTACCGGCGCACAGTCCTGACCTCGCGCCAGATGGCTTCGGAACTCGGCTTCGCTAGCGTCCCGGAACTCAAGTCGGCGGTGGCGCGGAAGATCGCCGAGTGGGTATCCCGCGGTGGGTTCCTGTTTGCGATGTGCAGCGCCACCGACAGCCTGGACATCGCTCTCGCGGCGCACGGGCTTGACATCGTGGCGCCGGAACTGGACGGGACGCCGATCGATCCGGACTGCCAGGCGCGTCTCGACTACCGCCGCACCCTGGCTTTCAAGGACTTCCACCTGCAACTGAACCCCATGGTTGTCGAGCTCTCAGATATTGACGTGCCCCCGCGCGGCGCAAGCATGGTTTCCGTGGGGGAGACTTTCACGCTATTCGAGTTCTCGGCGCGGCAGGACCCCATCGCCACGATGCTCACCCAGTGCCATGTGAACGCGGTGCCGGACTTTCTGGGGCAGACCACCGCATTCCGCCGCAGCCGTGTCAAGGGCAGCGCCATCGTCCTGGGGGACTTCCCGGGTCAAGACAAGGTGAAGTATATCCACGGGGATTTCGGGGACGGCACATGGACATTCCTGTCTGGACATGACCCGGAGGACTACGCGCACGTGGTGGGCGAGCCGGCGACGGACCTGATCCAGCACAAGCATTCACCCGGCTATCGGCTGATTCTCAACAACATCCTCTTCCCCGCCGCCAAGACGAAAGAGCGGAAGACGTAGGAGGGCAGGGGGAGCGGCCTCTGCCATTCGGCCCGGACCTGTACCGCGCCGGCCGTCTGTCGTTGGCCATGTATTCCCGGTGGAACGGGCAGGAAACCTCAGTCGCGTGGGGCGGGCGTCTCGACGCCGCCTCTCCCTCGTTCACAGGAACCAGACGATATACCGCCGGACCCATTCCCCCGCGAGCAATCCCACAAGGCTCCAGACGCCGACTGAGAAGAAGTGCCCCAGCGTGAAGGCCAGGAAACCTCGCGCGACCCGCAGGTAGGTCTTCACGCCGCCGATATGAAGCACCAGGGTCTTCACGCCCCACAGGAGAAGCGCGGGGAACCACATGTAGGACCCCTGGTGGCAGAAGGCCAGGGCGTATCCGCCCGGATGGAAGGGAAAGCGCAGCCAGAAGCGCCGCCCGATGATCATCAGGAGCACCATCACCGCGCCGAACACCGTGTAGCTGATCTTCTGCACATTGGGCTTGACGGGCTGGTCGATCCACTGCGAGATCGCCCGGAACTGTCCCAGCACTTCCTGGGTCATCTGCCCGCCCTCGATGCCGCCGGGGCTGGATAGCACCAGGCCGCCGTACTCGTAGAAGGTGGTGAGGTTGAGCAGGAACGCGAAGGCCAGCCCGAAGACCAGCGCCGCGATGACCACCCCGGCGATCACCCGCCTATTGCCCCCAAGCCGGTGCGCCGCGACGGTGGCCTCCTGTCCCGTGGCGGTCATCGCCTGGTTCACACTGCGCTGCAGCCAGCCGAACATGCTCAGGAGAGTGAAGGACCCATAGTTGCTCGCGGTCACGAAAGGCGTGCTGCCGAGAGCATTGATCATGAACTGCCGCTGTTGGTAAAGCGGGTAGCCCCAGACGATGGGGAAACCCATCTCCGCGCGGTTGCGGCAGTAGACCAGGAGCACGACGAACATGATGCCAAAGTACATGAGCGAAACCCACCAGACCACTCCGAAGGCGATGGGCAGGCTGATGACCACCGCCATCCCGAGGATCGCCAGCAGAAGCGTCACTCGTGGAGGCAGGGGCTCACCCTTCGACTGCGGGTTCACGGCGATGTCCAGCGCTTCCCGGACAATCTGCCACAGCCGGCGCCGCGCCTGGTAGACGAAGTATGGCCCGAGCAGCAGGAACGCGCCCATCGCCTGTTCCGTGACGAAGGGGAAGCCGGAGGCGCTGTAGCCCGCGATCTGCGCCATCGGGCGCGCAAACCAGCTTGCGAGGGTGAAGAACCAGATGGAGAAAAGGACGTCGGAGGGAACGAGATAGCCCAGGCCCAGAATCTCGGGCTTGTAGAACACGGTCAGCCCGCTCATGGTGTTCCAGGGCGCCTCGCTGAACACCCGGCCCAGGGGGTATGAGATGCCCAGGGCCGGTACCGCCGGGTTGAACACGTGCAAGGCGTTCAGGCCGTTATACAGCACGGCGAGCGAGAAGCCGATCCACATCACCGGGTCGCGGAAGAACCCGGTCACCGACAGGACCCCGCTCTCGGCCCGGATGATCTCCACGGGAAGATTGGAGACCGGGAAGGTGAGGTGCTCGTCGTCCTCCCACGTGCGCCGAAACAGGGTGACCAGGCAGAAGGCGGAAATGAAGTATGCGGAAAGGTAGCCGGTCCAGAAGAGAAACGGCGCCAGCCACAGGTTCCAGGGGATGATCGTCGGCCCCGCAAAGAAGCGGACGATGCCTCCGAGAACCGGGACATGCCCCAGGCCAAAGGTGGGCACGTCCACGTCCGAGCCTTCCCAGAAGACCCTCGCGGCTTCCGTGTCAGTCGGGGCCCACTGGGAGGGAATCGCCGTGGCCATCTCTTCGAGATGGTCGGTGGGTGTCCCGAAATACTGGGTTACCATCAGGCAGGGCATGACCTGCCTGAACAGCCCGACGCCGGGCATCGCGGCGGTGGTGGCAAGGAACACGAAGACCACCAGCAGTTCGCCCGGCGACAGTATCAGGCCCCGCGCCCAGGTCGCGAGGCGATCCAGGCCCCGGCGCTCGAAGCGTCCCGCAAGCTTGCCCAGCCCGCCTTCCAGCGCCACCAGTGCAAGCAGGCACATGATCGACGCGATGGGCGGCGTGCTCTCGGATATCTGGCTGGTGAGGGTGACCAGTTCCGCCTGCTTCGTCCAGGCGCCAACAAGAAGCGTGAGCACAACCGATATCAGTATCGCCCGCGCGGTTGCCCAGCGGAAGGCTTCAGGACGGCTGGCCGGGGTCGGATCGAGATGATCAGCATGATGATCTTGAGGGTCTTGAGCCATGCAACTCCACCCTGTATACCCGCGGGATCCGGACTCGGGTAGGTTCCCCGCGACTGAAGCTCATTCCTGCCGAGAACGGAACATGGGCGCCTGATGGGCGCCACTGCTTCGCGAAGCGGCCGTTGTTGCCGACTCGACGGCCTTTGCGAGACAACCGTGCCGACCGGGACGGTCGGCCTACGCGAGGTTCACGCGCGCCAGGGGGGCTTGCATCCGAGCGGAGCTGACCGCGTGGGTCGAGCGTCCCTCACGATGCAGGGCTTCCAACGGGAAGTTCAGGTGATGCAGGCAGGCCGAGGTGTAC
>JAGPGE010000258.1 GCA_018056145.1 Armatimonadota bacterium | reverse complement strand
CTTCCAGCCCTTGCGTTCGGCATAGCCCGAGTACATTCCGAACAGATCGCCGGCGAAGAGCGCGGCCTCTTCCCCGCCCGTCCCCGCGCGGATCTCCACGATGGCGTTCTTCGAATCCCGCGGATCGCGCGGCACGAGGGTCAGCAGGAGACGATTGTACAGGCTTTCCACCGTCTTCGTCGCCTCATCGTACTCCGCCTGGATAAACGCCCGCATCTCATCGTCGTCAGTCTCGGCCAGCAAAGCTTCCGCGTCATCACGGTCTGTAACGGCCTGGGAGTACTCGTTCCACAGGTCCAACGCCGATTGGAGCTCGGAATGCCGGCGGCTCAGGTCTCGAAACAGGTACTGGTCGGCAATCACAGCGGGGTCGCTGAGTTTCCGGCTTAGCTCTTCCAGCTCTTCAGCCATACGTTCGAAGGTCTGGTTCAGGTCCATGGGGTATCTCGCAGATTCCGGCCGTCAGGGGGCGTCCGCGCCACCACTTGCCGCCGGTTCGGTATCCGGCTCCGTCTTAGGGATCAGGGGGATCGGGAGGCGTCTCGCCTCGGGCAGCTCCGCCGGGAGGCCCACTTCGGGAGCCACTGCGGCCAGAGCGTAGATCGCCACCTCGGCCTGCTCCTCATCGGGCTTCTGGGTGGTCAGCCTTTGCATGAGCATGCCAGGGGCGGCAAGCACCCGCGACAGGCTCGAGTCCCGATGGCGACCGGCCCAGCGGATCACCTCGTATCCGATGCCTGCCACGACCGGCAGCAGCCCGAAACGGATCACCAGGCGCAGGCCCAGTTCCGGCCAGCCGAAGAACCAGCCGAGAACGACTTTGACGATGATGACCACGAAGAGGAAAGCCGTGCCGCACCGCGGGTGTAGAGTGCTATAGCGGATCACATTGGCCGGCGTCACCGCCTCGCCCGCTTCATAGCAGTTGATCGCTGCGTGCTCGGCGCCGTGGTACTGGAAGAGCCGGCTGACGTACTGCATCCGGCTGATGGCCACGATGTACAGCAACAAGACAGCCAGCCGGATGCCGCCCTCCACCACATTCCGCAGAATCTTGTCCCAGGTCCACCAGGCCGTGCCCGTTTCCACGTCGTGCGAAAACCAGTCCACCGCCCATGTTGGCAGAAGCACGAACACACAGATGGCGACGGCGAATGAAATGGCGATGGTGACCCATTTCGCCACGGCGTCCAGGCCCTTCTGGGGCTCGGGTCCCGACGCCGGCTCCGCAGGCGACTGGGCAGCCGGGTCCGCGTCGGGTGCATCCGCGGCTTCAGCCGCTTTCTCCGCCGCCAGCCGCTCGCGCTCCTCCTGGGTGAGGACATCGGCCGACCAGAAGAGAGCCTTCATGCCGAGCGCCAGGCCGTCGATGAGACCCACGTTGCCCCGGATCAGCGGCCATTTCGCCCAGGGATGGCGATCCGCGAAGTTCGAGATCGGCTGCTCGCCCAGGACCACTTCGCCGTCGGCGCGCCGAACCGCGACGGCGTACCGGTCGGTGCCGCGCATCATCACACCCTCCATCACGGCCTGTCCGCCGTAATAGTGGGCTTCCTCGCCGCCTGGGCAGCTTCCGCAGCCTCTCCGCTCTTCAGCGCTGGTCATGAGTGGCCTCGCCTGTCGAGATCGTTCAGGTCCCTTCCGGGCAAAACGTGAGCCCAGGCGGAGGTTCCCCACCTGGGCTCAGATTCCGTTGCGATCGCGCTACTTCTGCTTGCTGTAGCGATCCTGCATCTGGTAGCGCTTGATGAAGCGCTCCACGCGACCCTCGGTGTCCACGATCTTCTGCGTGCCGGTGAAGAACGGGTGGCACTTGCTGCAGATGTCAAGCCGCATGGCGGGCTTGGTCGACCGGGTCGTGAAAGTCTCGCCGCAAGCACAGGTGACCGTGCATTCCACGTAGTCGGGATGGATGTCAGGCTTCATTCGCCTCTCACCTTCTGAGCATCGGAACAGATGAACGAACCATGAGCGTTAGATTATAACAAGGCTATCCACGACTCGCAAGTGATTTTGACCAATATCGGGCTCGAATACGTCCTTGACCTGACCGATTCACGGTGCTATACTCACCAACCTCCGGTCGGGGCGTGGCGCAGCTTGGCTAGCGCGCACGGTTCGGGACCGTGAGGTCGCCGGTTCAAATCCGGCCGCCCCGACCAATATGCAGTCCAGTCGCAGACAGGCCCTCGCAACCGCGAGGGCTTTTTGCCTGATGCGGGAGGTCCAACCGGCCCCGCACGTCGAACACAGTCCCACGAATTGCATCCGCCCCGATTCTGCCCGTCACCTGGAGGGCACCGTGAGTTCCGTTATTGATCTGCTTCGCGAGATAGTGGCGATCCCCAGTGTCAACCCCTCCGACGGGGACCCTGACGACCGCTTGTTCGGCGAATCGCGCATGGCCGACTACCTGGAGGGTTTCTTCCGGAGGCACCGCATCGACTGCGCGCGCCAGGAGGCGCGGCCCGGCCGGGACAGTGTGGTCGCCGTGGTGCCAGGGCGCAGTCCGGACCTGGTGATCCTCGAAGCACACACGGATACCGTCTCCGTCGAAGGCATGGAGATCGACCCCTTCGACCCGCGCCTCGAGGACGGGCGCGTGTTCGGCCGGGGCGCCTGCGACGACAAGGGTTCCCTCGCGGCGATGCTCATTGCTTTCTCTGAGCTCGTCTCCGCGGGAACGCCCGAACGCACCTGCGTGCTCGCGGCCACGTGCGACGAGGAGTACCGTTTCAGCGGCATCCGTGCGCTCATGGACAGGCCGGAAGAGGCCGGGCTCACCGCAGGGCAACTGTCGCGCGCGATGGCCTGTGTGGGCGAACCCACCGGCCTGCGGGTAGTCATCGCGCACAAGGGCGCCTTCCGCTGGCGCATGCGGACCCGCGGCAAGGCCGCGCACAGCAGCACGCCCGAGGAGGGCGAGAACGCGATCTACACCATGGCGCGGCTCGTCGAGTCCCTACAGAGGTACGCCGAGAGCCTCTCGGGCCGACCGGCCCACCCGCTTGTTGGGAAGCCTACCTTCAGCGTCGGGACCATCGCCGGCGGGCGTGCCGTGAACATCGTCCCGGACCTGTGCGAGATCCTGGTGGACCGGCGGCTGGTCCCGGGCGAGGATGGCGAAGCGGCGGAGGCGGAGATCCGGCGCTGGATTGCGGAGGCTGTCCCCGCGGAGATGGAGACGCTGCTCGAAGACTGGCCGCTGGAAACCGATCCGGATGCGGAAATCGTGAAGCGCACGCGGCGCGCTCTGGGCGCCCTCGGCCTGAATGATGAGCCGATGGGAGTGAACTACGGGACAGATGCCAGCAAGATGGCCCGGGCTGGCGTGGAGTGTGTTGTCTGCGGGCCCGGGGACATCGGGCAAGCCCACACCGTAACCGAGTGGGTAGCGGTCGAGCAGGTCGAAGCGGCTGTTGGTCTGTATCGCGGGATTCTCACCGGCGTCTGATGCGCCGGCCTCATTTGACTTTGCGAAAAACCGGGTGCTATACTCGCCAACAGGACACTCCTTACCGCGCGGGCGCCCTACCCTGAAAGAAGCAGCTGTCTTGGGATACCTGGTACTCATCGAGAAATGGGCCGAGAACCTCGAAGAGGTCACGCTGAACCGCTGGCTGAGGCCGGAAGGCGGTTTCGTGCGCGAGGGTGATCTGCTGTGCGAGATCATCACCGACAAGGTGACCTTCGAGTATGAGGTCGAAGTGCCCGGCTACGTGCGCCGGCGGTTCTGCCCCGAGAAGAGCGTACTCCCGGTGGGCTATGCCATCGCATTCATCGGTGACGAAGAGGAACGGGTGCCTGACGGGGTGGAGGCGCGCAACAGCCAACTCCTGCAGCAGCACGCCGCCCGGGCATCACTGGACATGGAGCTTGACCTGTTCGGCGACGCCGAGCCGGGGACACCCAGGCCCCAGCGCGACAGGCTCGAGCGAAGGATAAGGGCAACCCCGGCAGCCCGGCGCATTGCCCGGGAGAACGACGTGACGATCGAGCAGGTCGCGGCCTGGGCCGAGACGGACGGCCCCATATCCCAGGCCGACGTGGAAGCCTATCTGGAAGCGATGGATGAGGACGAGTAGCCGGTCCCCGGGGTCGAGATACCATGCAGCCTGACGACGACGCCACTTCAATCGGCGAAGCCCCTCCCGACGCGCCGGACGATCTGCCGGTGTGTCGCGATGACTCAAGCACGCGCAAACTCAAGCGCCGCGCCGGGTGCATCTGGGGCTGTCTTACCGAGCCGCTGCTGATCCTAGGGGTTACCCTCCTGGCCGCTGTTCTAGGCCGCACGTACCTAGTTCGCAGGGCCCGGCGACTGCGGCAGCAAGCACGCAATGCGGAGCCCAGGGAGTAGCAGACCCGACCGCCAGAATGACCCCCCAATACGCGAGGTCCCTCGGATGAGCGCACCGCTGGAAGGCAGGAGGGCCCTGGTCACGGGCGCATCCCGGGGCATCGGCCGGGCTATCGCCCTGGCGCTTGCCGCCGACGGCGCCGATGTGCTGGTCAACTACGCCGCCAATGAGGCCGCGGCCGGGGCCGTCGTGGACGAGATCGCGGCACTCGGGCGCAGGGCCGCTGCATTCCAGGCCGATGTGCGTGACGCGGAGGCCGTCAAGGCCCTCATTTCGGCCACCCAGGAGCACCTCGGCGGCCTGGACATTCTCATCAACAATGCTGGCGTGGTGCGCGACCAGTATCTCACCTTCATGAAAGACGAAGCGTGGGACGAAGTGGTGGACACCTCGCTTCGCGGGGCCTATCTGCTCTCCAAGCACGCCGTGAAAGCGATGATGCGCGGCAAGTGGGGGCGCATCATCAACATATCGTCAGACGCCGGGCTGATGGGCGACATGCGGCGCACCAACTACGCTGCCGCGAAGGCGGGGCTGATCGGCTTTACCAAGGCGCTGGCCCGCGAAGTGGCTGCCCAGGGAATCCTCGTGAACGCCATCGCGCCAGGCATCATCCAGACAGACCTCACCGCAGACATGGAAGACGCCCGACGTGACGCGCTTCAGGCCGCAATCCCCCTGAAACGGTTCGGCACACCCGAAGAAGTGGCTCCCTTGGTGTCTTTCCTGTGTTCCGAGGGCGCTTCGTACATCACCGGGCAGGTGTTCTCGGTGGACGGTGGCCTGCGGATGTGAGTTCGAGCTCGTGCCATCCTGCTGCGTTGCTGGAGCGTGGACACCCTCATGGCGCAGACTGTCCGCCTGCCTCTCCCCCGCCTGTTTCCCGCCTTCGCTAGCCTCATTGCCTTCATCGTCGCGGTCCCGTGCCTCAACTCCGATCCCTTGAAGGAGCCGATTTCCATGCTGAGGACCGGCTTCGAGGATGGCCTGCGGGGCTGGCGCACCCAGGGCGACGCCGAGTTCGCGCTGGATACCGCGATGAAGCACTCGGGCGCGCAGTCGGCCCGGATCACTATCGCGCCGGGCACGACGCTGAGCTACCAGCAGCTCAAGTGGGAGCTCGGTCCCGTCAACCCTGGCGACGAGTTCCGCGTCAGTCTCTGGGTCCGCAGCCGCGGCGTTGCGACGGACCCGGGCGCATATGCGGCCCTGCAGTTTCTGGACGGCGCGGGAGCGCGGTCCGGCATCGTCCATTCGGCCACATCCAGGACCAACGGAGCGAATGACTGGCAGCGCCTGACCATGGCAGGCACCGCGCCGAAGGGTACGGAGAACGCGACGCTGGACCTGATCCTCCACGCCGAGGGTACGGCGTGGTTCGACGATGTGGAGGTCGACATGACTGGACGCCTCGAGGAATGGCCGGACCTGGGGACGCAGACACGGGAGATCACCATCGACACCGGCGAAGTCGTGCACCCGTCCTTCGGAGGCGTGGGCTTCCATGTGTTCCACCATGCCTACCCGGCTTCGCAGGAGATTATGGACACCGTCATCGCCAAACGCTGGAGAGAGATCCGCCCGTCTTTCGCGCGCATGAACGACCGGTATGACTGGGACAAAGCCACCTGGGATGACGTGGCAGGGCATATGCGCCGGATGCTGGACGAGACCGGGACCGAGATCTACCTGACCACCTGGGGCCCGAAGAAGACCGCCCCGGGCCAGGAGCGCGCGGACTACGCCAAGCAGGTCGTGGACAACCTGGAGTACCTGGTGCGCGACAAGGGCCTGTCCAACGTGAAGACCTACTGCATGACCAACGAGCTGACGCTAGATGGCTGGGGCTCGATGGTGAGGGATATGCCCACCTTCAAGGACTACCATCAGCACCTGTATGATGAGATCCAGCGGCGTGGGTTGGACGTCGGCCTGCTGGCGTCCGATGCGTCGCCCATCGAGTACTGGCATACGATCGAGTGGGCCGCGCGCAACATGGACGACATCACTGCGATCTACGGCGGGCACCATTACATCAATGACCGGCCGCTCGACGATGAGCGCTTCTACCCCTGGTTCCTATCGAAGCTCCAGTGGGGTGCCGGTATCGCCCGTGACAAGGGGAAGAACTTCATCCTTGGCGAGTTCGGCTGCAAACAGGACGGCCGCATCCGCGATGGCAAGAAATGGGACGCCTGCATCTACTGGGACACGCCCCAGGAGCCGCTCGTGGCGATCCAGCTTTCTGAGGCGGCCATCGCGGCCATCAACGCCGGCGTATACGCTATGGGCAACTGGACCTACATGGATTTCCCGGACGAAGCCAGCACCAATTACGCCAACAAGTGGGGCATGTTCCGCCGCAGCGGAGACGACTATTCCACCCGGGCCCACTACTATGCTTACGGGCTTCTCACCCGCTTTTTCCGCGGCCCGGCCACGGTTTTCGCCACTGCCTGCAATGACCCCTACCTGCGCGTGGCTGCAGTCCGGCATCATGACGCGGGAAGCTGGTCCATCGCGGTAGTAAACCGGTGCCCAACGAGAGTCCCGATCTCGCTCCAGGTGAAGGGCGACCAGACCTCGGCCACGCTGCGCAAGTACGTGTACGACCCGGCGAACATCCCCTTCCATCCCTTCGGGGACATGCAGGCGCCCGAGGGCCTGGTGGAAATGGCCAGCGGGAAGCTGGAGGACAGCGTCGGCCCGAGCACTCTTACGGTGTACACGTCGGCGTTCGACGCCGTGCGGCCGGCAGCGGTTGCGGGGATCACGGCTTCGAAGCAGGACGACGGCGCCTGGCGCGTGGAGTGGCAGGCGAATGCGGAGGAGGACTTCTGTTACTATCGCGTGTACGGTTCAGACGAACCGGCTTTCGAGCTGGCTGTTGAGAACCAGGTCGGATCGACCATCGCGACGCACTTCATTGACCGCCGACCCGAGCAAGCGGAGAGACGTTTCTACCGGGTGATTGCGGTGGACACGTCAGGCAACGCTGGGCCGGGGTAGCGACGATAGCGGAAGCTCCGTTCGTCCCGTGTCCCCCCGGCGCACCCGCCGCAATGCAGGCCCGCCCGTCGTCAGGCACAGGCCATCAGCAGGCTTGTGGGAGCGGGCTTGCCCGCGAAGTCGTTGGCCGTCTCGAGGGAAAGCGTCGCGCGCAGGCCCGCTCCTGCAAGCGCCTCGCGATGATGCGGCGGAACACCAGGCGAACGCGTCCGGCATGCTACCGGGGGCGACGAAGGGCGAACAGCGAAAGACCTCGCCCCCCCTACCTCTCGGTGCTGCCGCGAATCAGGTCGAACAGGCCCTTCGCTGCTTCGATCGGCCCCTCGCGCTCCATGCCTTCGACCCCAAGGCGCGTGCGCAGTTGCCCCACCGGTATTCCGGCATCGAATGCCGCCTGGAAGAACCGGGCCGCGATGGGCTCG
>JAGPGE010000257.1 GCA_018056145.1 Armatimonadota bacterium | reverse complement strand
CCCAGAAAGATGCATCCCGCGTTCTCGATGCGCTCCAGCACCTCGAAGGGGTCGCGCACCAGAACCTGCAGGTGCTCGGGCGCGATGTCATTCGCAATCCGCGCCGACTGCTCGACGGACTTCGTCAGCACGATGAAACTGTGTTCGGACAGGGACTCCCGGGTCAGTTCCGAGCGCTCAAGGCTGGCGATCTGCCGTTCCAGCTCCGCGATCGTACTCGACGCGAGGTCTTCACTGTGTGTGAGCAGAATCACCGTATTGTCGCCCGTGTGCTCGGCCTGGGTGAGTAGGTCGGCGGCCACCAAGTCGGGCCGCGCGGTCTGGTCGGCGATGATCAGCGACTCACTGGGCCCTGCGATGGAGTCGATGCCCGCGATGCCGAAGGCGTACTTCTTCGCCACCGACACCCACGGGTTCCCAGGCCCCACGATTTTCACCACCGGGGCCACGGTCTGCGTCCCGAAAGCCAGCGCCGCAATGGCCTGCGCGCCGCCCATGCGGTACGCCTCGTGTACGCCGCATTCGGCGGCGGCCACAAGCATGGTCGGGTCCACGCTACCGTCGGCGCGCGGAGGAGTGGCGAAGACGATTCGCGGCACTCCGGCCACCTGAGCCGGAATCGCGCTCATGAGCAGCGATGATGGCAGGGGCGCCGCCTTCGCCGGAACATACAGGCCCGCGGAGCGCACCGGCGTCACGTGATGGCCCAGGATCAGCCCGTCGAAGGTCTCCAGCCAGCTTTGTTCCTTCGCCCTTTCCTGGAAGGCGCGAACATTCGCCAGCGCATTGCGGAAAGCCCGCACCCAAGCGTCCGGGACCTCTTTGTAGGCCGCGTGGAACTCATCCGGCCCGATGGCGATCTGATCGGCGGTGAACTCCGGGCAGTCCAGGCGGCGAGTAAGCTCCACCAGCGCATCGTCCCCGCGGTCCTTCACGTCCGCCATGATCCGGCGAACTTCCTCGTCAAGCCTGGGGGAGACCTCACCGAGGCTTCGCTTGCGTAGCGCCTGGAGTTCAGCGATCGGGCCCTCGCGGGCGTCGAGTGTGCGGATCAGGGTCATGCGTCAGTCCTTGCGTGCTGCATGTGTTTGCTGCCCGAACCTGCGGCGACTGGCAATCTCTCAGCCACGCGCCGCGGTGTTCATAAGCTCCGGTGAATCGTCCTCGCGCACCGTCAATACGCCCGGCACCTGCCGGACGCGCGTCGGGAAATCCCCGCTGCAACTCACGCGGAACCTGGAGCCCAGGAAAACGC
This sequence comes from Armatimonadota bacterium, assembly GCA_018056145.1. Classification (GTDB taxonomy): domain Bacteria; phylum Armatimonadota; class Zipacnadia; order Zipacnadales; family JABUFB01; genus JABUFB01. The sequence goes on along the minus strand of JAGPGE010000257.1, from coordinate 6,544 downwards.
AGCGCTCCTCCCCGCGCCCGGTGAGATGCAAGTAGACATCCTGCGGCCCTCTGTAATGCTCCAGTACTCTGCGCAGTTCCGCCAGATTGGCCTCCGACGCCAGCGGCGCGTCCATTTCCAGGTGCAGTCGCGGAGCCTTGTAGACCTGAGGCGGCGGCGCGGAAAGGATCTCCTCCTGTTTCCTGCGGCCCTCCGCTGCAAGCTCCAAGCGGCGCTCCGATATCTTCCGCGCTTTGTCAAGCGGCCTCGCGCCCTCGCACTGGAGCTTCACCGTCTCCTGCTCTCCGGTGTCTCCGTGCCCTTGTCCCCCACCTCGGAACGCGGCGCGCTCCACCTTCACATCCATGATCACCAGCGCATCCTGGACGATCACATCCTTCACTTGTTCCCACGTGCGCGGGAAGATGGTGACTTCCACCTTGTCCGCGAGGCTCTCCAGCACAACGAACGCCATGCTGTCGCCGTTGCGCGTCCGGTGGTTCTTAACCTCGCTGATCACCCCGCCCACGGTAAGCTCTGTGCCATCGGCGAACTCCGCCAGGTCCTCGATCCGCGCCGACACGCAACGGTCCAGCTTCTCCTCGTTCTTCACCAACGGGTGGTTGGACAGGTACAACCCGAGCAGGGATTTCTCCAGTTCCAGCACATACTCTTCCGGGAAAGGCGGCGCGTCCGGCAGTACGTCAGCGCCGCCTGTGTTTTCGTCGTCATCGCCGAACAGCGACGTCTGGCCCGCGGCCTTGTCGGCCTCACACTTCAGTCCTGCCGCCCACGCCTGTTCGAGACCCGCCACAAGTCGCGCGCGGTCGCCGAACTCGTCCAGCGCTCCGGCCTCAATGAGGGTCTTGATCGTCGCCTTCGGCACTCCGGCGCATGCCACCCGCCGGCACAGATCCCAAAGGTCCTTGAAGGGCCCGCTCTCTTCGCGCTCCTGCACGATGGCCGTAGCCGGACTCATCCCCACGCCTTTGATAGCGGCCAGACCGAAGACCACCGCGCCGTCGGCCACCGAGAAATCCGCAAAGCTGCGGTTCACATTGGGCGGCAGGACTTTGATCCCGCTGCGCCGGCATTCCGTCACGTACTTCGCGATCTCCTTGCTCTCGCCGATGACCGTGGTCAACTGGGCGGCGAGAAACTCCGGCGGGAAGTTGGCCTTCAGGTACGCAGTCCAGTACGCTACCAGCGCGTAGGCGGCGCTGTGCGACTTGTTGAAGCCGTAGCGTGAGAAAGTCTCCATGCGCCTGAAAATGCCCCGGGTCACGTCCTCCGGGATGCCGTTAGCGATGCAGCCCTCGATGAACAGGGGCTTCATCTTCTCCATCTTGTCAGCCTGTTTCTTGGCCATGGCGCGCATGATGATCTCCGCCTGGGGCATGGTGAAGCCCGCCAGGTCGGTGGCGATGCGCATGACCTGCTCCTGGTAGAGGATGACCCCATACGTCTCGCTCAAGATCGGCTCCAGGAGCGGCGTGGGATACTCGATGGGCCTGCCGTGGCGCCCGGCGATGAAATCGGGCGCCGAGTCCATCGGTCCAGGCCGGTACAGAGCAACCAGCGGCACAAGGTGGCCAAACTGCTCCGGGCGCAGGTCCCGCAGAAGCTGGCGCATGCCCTCGCTCTCAAGCTGGAAAACCGCCGCGGTGTCACCGCGAGACAGAAGCTCATACGTCTTCGCATCATCCCGCGGGATGTTCAGCATGTCGATCTTGATGCCCCGCGACCGCTCTACTGTGCGCACTGTGTTCTCGATGATCGTCAGGGTCTTCAGGCCCAAGAAGTCCATCTTGACGATGCCCACGTCCACGCAGGGGTCCATGGAGTACTGCGTGGTGACGGTCCCGTCTTTCTCGCCTCGCAGCGGGACATAGTCGGTCAGTGGGCCGTCCGAGATCACCACAGCCGCCGCGTGAACACCCGCGTGCCGGGTGATGCCCTCGATCTTCATCGCGGTGGCCAGCAGGTTCGCGATCTCCGGGTCCTCGTCCGCCTTTGCTTTCAGTTCCGGCACGGTCTCCAGGGCCTCGGGGATGCTCTTGTCTCCCGGCTGAAGCTTGGCGATCTCGTCCACCTTCGCCAGGTCAATCCCCAGCACCCGGCCGCAGTCGCGGATGGCGGCCTTGGCCTGCATGGTGTTGAAGGTGATCACCTGGGCCACGTGATCGCGCCCGTACTTCTCTTTCACGTAGTCGATGATCTCTTCCCGGGCGCGGTCGGGGAAGTCCAGGTCGATATCAGGCGGGCTCGCGCGCTCCGGGTTGAGCATGCGCTCGAAAATCAGGCCCTGTTCCAACGGGTCGATCTCGCTGATGCCCAGCAGATACGCAACGATGCTCCCCGTCGCTGATCCGCGCCCCGGCCCCACGAAGATGTTCCGCTTCTTCGCTTCCCAAATGAAGTCGCCGACGATCAGGAAGTACCCCGAATACCGGCACTGTTCGATGATCCCGAGCTCATAGTCCAGACGCGCCTGAGCGGTCCCGTCGTCCTCCGGATAGCGCACAGGGAGCTGCTGCTCGCAGACCTTCCGCAGGTGCGAATGCACTGTCTCGCCCTCGGGGATGGGGTACGCCGGGAGCATGAGATTGCCCAGCGTGAGTTCCAGGTTACATCGCTCCGCAACCTCAACCGAGCGGTGTACCGCTTCCGGGTGGTCCGGGAAGATCGCCAGCATCTCCTCCTCGGACTTCAGGAAGAACTCCTGTGGCTCATACCGCATCCGGTTCTCGTCATCGCGCAGGGAGCCGGTCTGGATGCATAGGAGAGTGTCGTGGGCATCCGCATCTTCCTTCCGCGTGTAGTGGACATCGTTCGTGGCCACCACCGGCAGCCCGACCTGACCTGCAATCTGGAAGATCCCTGCGTTCATCACCTGCTCGTCGGGAATCTGGTGGTTCATCACTTCGAGGTACACGTTCTCGCGCCCGAAGACATCAACCAGCGCCTCCGCCTGGCACTTCGCGAGTTCCATGTCCCCTTCCGTGATGGCACGGCTCACGAACCCCTGGAGGCACGCTGTAAGGACGATCAGCCCCTCCGAATACCGCGACAGCAACTCCATGTCCACCCGGGGCTTATAGTAGAACCCCTCCAGGTTCGCATCCGTCACCAGGCGCATGAGATTCTGGTAGCCCGTGTGATTCTTCGCGAGCAGTACCAGGTGGCCCATCTGCCGGTCACAAGCCTCGCGGTCGAAGCGGGTGCGCGGCGCGCAGTAGACCTCGCAGCCGATGATCGGCTTGATCTCCGCATCAACGCAGGCCTTGTAGAACTCGATGGCCCCGTACATCACGCCGTGGTCAGTGAGGGCCACGGCGGGCATTCCGAGTTCCTTTGCCCGCGCCACCAGTTCCTTGATGCGACAGGCGCCATCCAGGAGGCTGTACTCACTGTGAACGTGTAGGTGGACGAATTGTGAGGGCATCTTCGTTCCGCGGTTCTTGCACCCCAGGCGGGGGCTGACCGGTCCGGCTTCCAGACCGGGGCGCGGCAGCGCTATCCGTCGGGAAGCCCGTGGCCGGTTCGGACTGCCGCCCGCTCAAAGGGTGTCGGTGGTATGGGTGTGCGTGCGCGCATCGCCGCCCGAAGGCGGTCTGGGTCCAACAGGGGTGAGGGGCGTCCGGACGCCAGGAAACGCCTCCCGCAAACGACTGGGCCCGACCGCTGCGGCCGGCCGGGCCCTTGATCTCTACTGAGCCGGCGTCTCGGCCGGCGTTTCAGGGGAGGCTCCAGGAGAGCCCTCCGGGCTCTCAGCCGAGGGTTTCTCCGTCGCTTCCTTTTCCGCACTCTCCGCAGGCTTCGCCTCGCCCGCGTCGGTTTCCTCGGTAGGCGCCACGACGCCGCCCTTCAGGAACTTGCCGAACTGGTTGAAGGTCTCGCTCAGCTGGTCAAGCTCAGCCAGGACCACGGTGCCGGCCTCGCGCTGAATTGCCTCCCGTGCTCCGCGCACTCCATCCAGCGCCCGTTCCAGTGTCACCAGGCTGCGGTGAGTGGCGATGGTGCCGATGAACGCATCGACCTTCGCGACCGCCTTCTTATAGTCGCCACTATCCACCAGTTTCTTGGTGGCCTCAATGTCGCGGGCAAGGTCCGGAATAACCGGGGCGTTCTGGGTGTCCAGGGCGATATCGAGCGCAGCCAGGAGTGACGCCGATGCGACGTCCGCCTCGATGCCCACCGTGGTTGCGGTGAGTGCCCGGGAAGCGCGCTCCAGGTAGGACCGGATCTGCCCCGCGGGCGCCTCGCCCTGCATCGCGATGACCACGAACTGGAGCCGCTTCAGCAGGTTCGAGGCTGTTTCATAGTCGTTGGAGTTAACAGCGCGCCGGATGTCCACGAGGAGCCCGCGGGCCACACCGAAATCCTGCTGTAAGGGCGAAGGACCCTTGGAGACGGCCTCAATGGCCTCGCGGCGCGCCATCTCCTTGGCCAGGGAGTTCAGTGTATCGCCCGTCTTCTCCTGCTGCTCGAGAATCCCCTCCAGCACCTTCTTGTGCTCGGGACTCATGTAGTCCTTGAGCAGCGACTGGGCCTTCTCCTGGGGCGTGGGCAGAGGGCCCTGCTTGCACCCGCTCAGGGCGGCCAGCACGACCAGCAGGCTGAGGCAGATCAGGAATCTTGGCAATGCGGGAGGCCTCCTCACGGCCCGCACGCGACCTGCGCATGCGTTCCGGGAAGCTGATTTCATGCGGCGCTATCTGCCCTGCGCATGCGGAAACGAGGACCAGAAAGACACCCCGGCGACGGGGCGATTATACGACATTGCCGGGGTGAAGGCAAGCAAGGCTCATCGTGGCCCCCGGTCTGTCCGGTGTGCAGGTTTTCGGGCGAAACATGGACACAGGCCGCATCAGTCCCGGCCCATCCGCCCGCCCATGGAGGACGGCGTGTCTGCCCTATTCCCCTTTATCCTCACTGCCGGAACCATTCTCCGTAATCGTCGCCATGGCCTGCTTCGCGGCATTGGCAACCTTGTCGTCATCATCCCTGGCCGCGGCCTGAAGGGCCTCAAGCGCCGTCTCATCCCCAAGCCGCGCCAGTGCCTCGCACGCCCCCCGGCGGACGTTGGACTTGGGGTCCTTCAGCGCCGCAATGAGCGCCGGCACCGCGTCCTTCTTGACCCCGATCTCGCCCAAAGACAGGGCCGCATGCAGACGCACACTCCACTCTGGATCCTTCCCGAGCGCCTCCACAAGATACGGGATGCAGGTGCGGCTCTTGACCTGGCCGAAGCCCTTGGCCGCGGTCAGGCGCGTCACCCAGTCGTCATCCTCAAGCATGGTGCACACGTGCTTCACAACGCGGCTGGACCCAATGCTGCACAGTCCCTGCACCGCCGCGCAACGCACCGAAGCCTGGGGGTGCTTGAGCATCTTCGCAAGGTGCGGGATGACCGACTCCTTCCCAACCGTGCCTAGGGCGATGGCCGCATAGTGAGCCACGCGCTCGTTCTCATCACCGAGAGCCACCAGTAGCGCGTCCCGGGCACGCTCGTCTCCAATCTCGCCCAGGATCTCCGCAGCATAGCGGCGCACCACGTAGTTCGGGCTCTGCATCGCCTCGAGCAGCGCGGGAACCGCCTTGGGGCCCACCTGAGCCAGGGACCGCGCCGCCGCCCTGCGCACGTCTTCGCTCGGCGATTCCAGCGTCTCGATGAGAGGCGAGATAGCGACGGTGCCCCGGATCTTCCCCAGTGCCTCAGCCGCGGCCCGGGCAAGCTCGACATTGTCGGAACTCAAGACGCCAATCAGGGGCTGAATTGCCTTCTTGCTTCGCAAGGCCCCCAGCGCGGTGACCACGGCGCGCTGGACCTCAACGTTCGCGTCGGACAGCCGGGCAACAAGCTCAGCGGCTACGGACTCGTCCCCGATGCTTCCGAGGGCCTCGGCAGCCCACTTGCGCGCCGACTGATCCTTGCCGATCAGGGCGTCCAGCAGGGCGCTGACCGCAGGCCCGCCGATGTTGGTCAGAGCCTCGGCAGCGGCCTCCTGCGCGTTCTTGCTGGAGTCGCTCAGGGCGGCGATGAGGGCATCAATGGCATCCTGGTTCCGGATCGCTCCCAGCGCCTGGGCCGCGGCCATGCGGACCTTATAGTCCTTGTGCCCGAGCGCCTTGATGAGCGGCGGCACCGCAGCCGACCCCATCGCGGCGATCTCGTCGATCACCTCGTCGCGCGAGGACGAACTGCGGGATTTTAGCTTTGCGACCAGATCCAGTGCTTCTCGGTTGGGGGATGCCATGTCTCGCCCTCCCTGGCGGCGCGCTGCCGCTGGTGGGTTGCGTGGTGGGGTCGGGATGTCCGGCCGGACGCTCTCTGCGGAAACCGGGCTGTGCAGCCGGCGACGATATGAGCGCAACAGGTCGTCGATTAGTGACCTTTGTTCACGGAAAATAGACAAAAAAGACGGAATATCCCAAACCTAGACGGATGCGCCCCGCACTGGGTGCGGGGCGCACGGATTGCCGGGAACGGTCTCGCGTGCGCTCCGGATCCCTGCAGACCATCCTGGACCCGAACGGGCAGCGCGACCGGAGACTTGCCGCT
>JAGPGE010000256.1 GCA_018056145.1 Armatimonadota bacterium | reverse complement strand
GATGTCCGGCGCACGATCCAGTTCTACCTGGACAAACCCGAGTTCCAGGTGGTGCACGAGGAGTTCGACAGGCGGATGGACGAGATCGCGGAGGCGTACCATGCTTAGGCCCTTCGATGAAGTGCGCGGGCGGTTGGAGCGGCAGTATCTGGACGTGCGGTTCGACCCGCAATCTGGTCTGAGCAAGGACGACCTTGTGGCTGAGTTGCAGCGGTACCGGGCCGAGAACCCCGGCGAACCGCGCATCATGACTCGCGCCCGGCTATTTCATCTGCCGTGCACGAAGGCGCGCATCGCGGTGGATCCGGAGGACTACTTCGCGGACAAGCTGGAGCACCACAACCTGCTGGTGGCCCTGCGCGAGGATTGGCGGCGGGAGGAGGAGAGCCGGGAGTTCGCGGGTGATCCGCCCGGCGTCCCCGGCGCGTGGACGGCGGGCCTGGACACCGGACACACATGCCCTGACTAGGGTAATCTCCTGGAGCCCGGGCTCACCGGACTGCGCGACCGTGCTGAGGCGCGATCCGGGGTTTTCCACGACGCGGTGGCCCTGGTGTACGAGGGCGCCATCGCTCTCGCGCGCCGTTCGCCGAGGCGCTGCCCGGCTCGGCCATTGGTGCGCTTGCGGAACGCCCCCCGGGGACTTTCCACGAGGCGCTGCAACTCGCGTACCTGTACCACGAGCTTCAAGACATGGAGAACGGCTATTCGGTGCGCTCCATGGGGCGCTTCGATAAGCTCTACAACCGGTTCCTCGTGGCGGACCTGGAGGCAGGTCGCATCAGCCGCGATCAGGCAAAGGAGCTGCTCAAATACTTCTGGGTCAAGTTCTTCGCGAAGACCCAGGGGCGGATGTACGGCAAGCCCTTCCTGTTCGGCCCCCGCGGTCAATGAACTGTCGGTGCTGGCGTTCGAAGTCTACCGGGAGATGCAGATCGTTGACCCGAAGCTCCATTTTCGGCTTTCGGGCCGCACGCCGCATTCAGCGCCTCACGAACTCCGGTCGCCCACCCTCGTCGATCACCAATTCGCCCACGGTGACGCGACGGTCCGGAGCGCCATCATCGGGGATCATGCGCTCATCCGGGCGGCCAATCCGCTCGGGTACCCACAGCCCGAGACGGACCTGGTACGCGCCGGGCTGCGCATCGGCGGGCAGGCTGAAGCGCAGAGGCAACTGGTAGGTTCCTGGCTGCTCGAGCGATGAGCAGTCGGCGTCTTGCGCCGGGCCGCCCTGGAATGCGATGCGCCCGTCGCGATCGAAGTGCATAAAGGGCCGCACCCCGGCGGGCAAGGGAAGCTGGACGGTCCAGGTTGCCGGAAGCGTGAACCAGCCGTCTGCTTGCTCCAGTTCGCCGACCTCGACGGCATAATCCCCGGCCACTTTGAGCCGTCCCAACCTGTAACACGGTCCGCTTGCGTGCGCGTCGTCCCTCGCCGGGAGGGGCAGGGCGATCTCCGGCGTGCCCGTGCGACTGCCCACTGAGATCAGCAGTTCATAGTCGCCCGGCGCGAGGTTGTACGGGAGCGTGAAGGTGACGTCCTGGGAGCGCGTCTCGGCTTCGCTGGGAGCGCCAACCGGCAGTGAGCGCACGTCGAAGTTCTCGTCCACGAACACGCCGGCGATGCCGCCCTTCTCATCGCGCAGGGTGATCGCCGGGAAACCGCCCGGGTAGCAGGGGGCGACCCCGGCATTCCGCCAGGTGGTCCGGAGACGCCACGATTCGCCCACGCGCACGGTGCGGGGCCAGGTGGCTTCGATGAGCTGGAGCCGGTATCCCAGGCGCAGGTTCATGCGGTCGATGAGCGGGCGCATCTCCGTCAGGAACTCCCGGGGCCACCAGTGGATCGACGCATAGGCGGCATGGTAGCGCTCGACCGCTTCCAGGTATTTGCTGCCATCCTGCCAGTTGCCGCGATCCCGTGATCCGCCGTAATGTTCGGACTCCAGGATCACGGGGACGTGGGGCCAGAAGGGTTGGGCCATGTCGGCGCTGAGGTAGGCGCGCTCGCCACCCTGGACGAGGATGCTGTCGTCGCGTAGCGCAAGGCCGCGCTCGCGTGCATAGTCGATCACCTCCTGCCCACGACCTTGCATGTGGTGGTCGTCGTTGATGGCCAGCAGCGTGCGCTTGAAATGCTTCAGGTGCAGGTCGATGTGGGTGCGCACGGTGTCGGCGGAGTACCCCAGGCCTGTGCTGGACCAGGTATGGCCCTCGCCCCAGACACCGAAGGAGCCGATGTCGAAGAAAGCGATGTTCGGGTCGCCGTCATAGCGCACGGCGGCGGCTGCAAGAAAGTTGTCGAGCTTTTCCAGGAAGACCGGGTCGTCGTAGTCAGGCTCCCAGTACGGCCCGTTCTCGTCCAGCCGTCCTGGGGTGAAGTTGTGGCCCTTCGCGCCGGCCTTCGCGACCCATTCCGGCGTGGCCCAGCGCATCCATGATTCGCAGACGGAGAACCGGAAGGCAACCTGCTTGCCTTTCGCGATCCACCGCTGCGCCGGGGTATCCACCACCGACCAGTTGAACCTGCCCTCCTCGGGCTCGATGTACGACCAGGGGAGGCGCAGGTAGACGACAGTCAGGCCGGGGTATTCGTCCACCGTGTCCGAGGGTTCCAGGCGCGAACCATAGTTCTGCGGGACATTGTCGTAGAAATGCAGCACCCAGCCCATGCCTGGATTGCAGAGGGCTTCCCCGGTATCCTCCGGGCGGACGGTGACGGTCTCATCCGCGGCGGATGCGAGAGTCGCGAGGAATGCGAGCAGGATGAAGGCCAGGAAGAGATCGCTCATGGTCCGCTGCCTCCGGGTACTGTAAGGGTGGTCACGATCCACTCAGCCTTCTCCGGGACGGCATCGGGAACCTGCGTTGGTGGGTCTGTCTGCAGGTCATCGGTGATGCTTCAGGGAATGCGCGGTGTGGGTTGCGGACCGCCCGGCACACTCAATGGCATCACGAAGGAAGGCGCGTCCGATGAAATCACACCGGTGGGAGGATCTCCTGCCCGAGGAGTTCTACGCGGAGTTCGAGCGTGCACCGCTGGCGTACATGGCAGCGGCTGCGCCGGAGGAGCACGGGCTGCACTGCCCGCTGGGGATGGATATGTGGCCGCCGTACGAAGTCTGCCTGCGCGCCGCGGAGATCACCGGCGGCATCGTGTTCCCTCTGATCCCCTTCGCCCCGGCGTACTTCCCCGGCCTGTCGCGGGAGGAAATGCGGTCAGGCGAAAAGGAGCTTTACCCGCCCAGCCTGTTCGTGAGCCGCGAGCTCTGCGAACTGGCCTACATTGAGGTCCTCGAGGGCATGGCGGACATGGGCTTTCGCGCCTGCATTGCGCTGGCCGGTCACGCACCGGCCGACCAGCTCATGCGCGACATGACCCAGGCTCACGGCGGCGTGATCCGGGGCATGCGGTTCTTCGGCGCGGGCACTTACAGCCTGCTCAGTGACTTCCTGGCGGAACTGGCCCGAGAGATCCCGGGGTCCACGGGACACGGGACACTGTGGGAGACCTCGATGATGATGGCCACCGCGCCGGGAAAGGTGGAACTGGAGCGGGCGAAGCGCATCCTGTCCGACCAGCGCCCTTCGCAGCTTCAGGCTAACAGCGCCGAGGTGATCGAGGCCATCCAGCAGGCCAATGTCGAGCTTGGTGAAGAGAGCCTACGGCGGCTGGTGGACATTGTGGTGCGGAAGGCAGCGGAGCTGTTGGAGCGGTAGGTTACCCCACCAGAGGATCCACGATCGGCGCGCGGGATGCATGTGGGAACTCAGGCAGTGAGACAACCGTGCCCGACGGGCTGACCTACTCCAGCATGATCTCCAGGTCCCGCGAAACATCCGCGGGGACGTGGACGCGCAAGTCGCGCCCGTCAGGGAGCATCACCCGCCACGTCTCGGAGTCAACGCGCTTCGCCGAGACCTGCCCGCATTCCTGCCCGGCGCGCAGGGGCAGCAGGAGTGTGACGAACTGCACCGTGCCGTCGCCGCTGCGGATGTGGCGCAGAGTTGTGGCCGGTTCGGGCTTCTCGTAGAACTTCCAGCCGAGGATCTCGGGCTCCATCTGCGCCGAGGCGGTCGCGACCTCCAGGCCCTCGGTTTCCAGCGGGATCACCGCGAGGTTGGGAAGGTCCGCGTCCGCTGTCATCACCGTCTGACCGCCCTCGACGCCCCGGCACTGGACCGAGTTGATCTGCCAGCGGAGGTCATACTCGTGGGCCTCGCCGTCCCGGGAGACCAGCGTGTCGGCCACCACGAACAGGTCCGGCAGGCGGAAAGCGATGCGCCGATGATGGATCGCGGGTTTCCCCCAGCCCTCGTAGAAGTTGCTGCCCTCCCAGTACGGGTAGGGCTTGGATGGCCCCGGCATACCGTAGTCCGCATTGAAGACACCGTAGGCGTAGTCAGCTTCCGGCGTGGTGCGCCAGCGGACGTCTGAAAGGGGCTTGTAGGGCATTTGGGAGGGATCGGGCGTACTCCATTTGCGGCGCTGCGGGCGGTTGTCCACGATCACCGTGTTGTGGCCGAAAGTGTCCATGCAGTAGTTTCCGAGCGGCGTGTCATCGTAGTTACCGCGGCCGGGATCGAACAGCACCAACCGCCCGTAAGCCCACATCACCACGTTCAGCTTGTCCTCGTGGCAGTGCTTCCAGCCGATGGGTCCTGCGTCGAACGCGAGATGATTGGCGTCCCTCTCCCAGCCCGACCGCATGGCGAAGTACCCGGCGTAAGGCAGCATCGTGGAGCGGAAAGCGGGAGCAGCACCCTCGGCGCCGCCGCTGGCGAGCCACTTGAAGTCCGCACGGTGCGGGTAGCGCTGGACCGCATCGCCAAGGCGCTCGGGGACATTCACCAGCGCGCCATCCTGGTACTTCGGCAGCGTGCGGTCCGGTGCGCAGAGCGCCACATATGGCTCAAAGAGCCGCTCGCACTGCTTTGCCAGCGCCTGCACGGAGGGGTCATCTCCCCGGTCCGAATAGAGCGCGAGATCGTGCATTCGCAGGTAGTTGTAGAAGAGATTGTGGTAGCCGGGTGAAAGCTCAACGCCCATGCCGTCAGGCAGGTATCCGCGCTCCAGGTCGGCCAGGGCGGTCCTCAGCGCATACTCGCGCCAGTCGGATGCTTCCTTGAGCTCCGGGAAGATCACGCCCGATGTGTACAGGCCGATCATCGCGAAAGTCAGCCAGTTCCCGGTGACTCGGTGCTTCTCCCGCAGGAGCCGGGTCTGCTCGATCGTGGAGCGCAGGTACAAGATGATGTCTTCGTCGGTGAAGTTGGGGGATCTCAGGAAGTGGAAGAAGGCATTGGGCCAACTGCTGCGCATCCGGATGCCCGTGACGAGAGTATTCCAGTAGTCGGAACTGCCGCCGCTCTGCGGGACCTGACGCAGCCAGCTTCGCAGCAGGCCCACCCACAGCTTCGCGATCTCCTCGTCACAGCCGGAAGCCCAGTATGCCCTGCCCACCGCCTCGAGGAAGTAGGCGCGGCTCATGTTGCCGTGGTTGGGGTTCCTGAGCCAGTTCAGCTCCCCGTTCTCAAGCCACCATTCGTCGGTGAAGGTGCCGCGCCGGGCCAGAATGTCCCGGGTCGCCGCAAGGCTGGCATCCGCAAAGGGCACGTCGGTGCGGGGCTGGAGCGGGTCGAAGGACCACACCTTGAGGGTGCGGGTGCGCAGGTAACTGGCCAGTGCGGCCTTGGCGGCCTGGATGTCGCCGGCGCGCCAGGCCCGGATCGTCGGCTCCAGGCCGGGGAAGTCGGGATTGAGAGCTTCGAAGAGATCGGTCTCGCTGACGCTGATGTCATATTCGCCCTGTGCCCGGGCGCATACCGTCGCGCACAGAAGTGGGCAGAGAATGATCCACCACGACATGATGCAGTCTCCTCGGGGCGTGGGAACTCCGTGCTCGCACGCAGACTGTTGCGGGTATTCGCCGCCCGCGCGCGGGCGCCCTTTCGGGGCCCGCGGTGAGGTTTCCCTCACACACGGGTGCGAGATCGGACGGAGCGTGGAGAAGTGTCAGGCACTCAGGCGCGTTCGCATCCGGGATCTGGTGGCGACGGGTGCGGGCCCGCACTGTCAGGTCACGGGTGTGCGCGCCGTCCAGCGCACGGGCCCCGTGACAACACCGGGACCACCCGGTGCCTCTTACCCTTGCGGGGCCCCGTCGGCTTGACGACGCCGACACCCTCCCTGACCGCTGTAGCCCATGTATGTTACTAGCGCAGTCGAAGTCCGCTGGTTGGCGGGACAATCGACGTGGTTTGTCGTATACTGGGGCAGGGCCGGTTGCGGCCCTGCACACATTGATGGAGGGTTCGCATGCGTCGCGCCGTTTCCTGCTCTCTCGCTCTCCTTGCCATCGTCGCGCTCTACTACCTCTCGCGGACCCTGCAGGCTCCCACGCAGGCCCCCGCTGCCGCGGAAACGCCAAAGGCCAAGGCGAAGGCCGATCCCGGGCCCCCGATCGAGGCAGTCGAGTACGAGGGACACCGCTACACGGTCTGCACCGTGGACCTGCGGAAGTTCGGCCTGGAGCTCTTCTGGCGCGATGGACACAAGCGACCCTTCAGAGGTTTCGCGACCCTGGAGTCCTGGCTCAACGGTAAGGGCAAGCGCCTCCTGTTCGCGATGAACGCGGGCATGTATACCGAGGACTTCGCGCCGGTGGGCCTGTATGTGGAAAACGGCAAGGAGCTTCGGCCGCTGAATCTCGCGAGTGGCAGCAGCAACTTCTGTCTTAAGCCCAATGGGGTGTTCGCGGTCACGGACGACGGCGCGAAGATCGTGGAATCCTCGAAATACCCCACGATCAAGGGGATAACGCGCCTGGCCACCCAGTCCGGGCCGATGCTGGTGATCGACGGCAAGCTGCACCCCAAGTTCGGGCGCAATTCGACTTCGCGTCTGTTCCGGGACGGCGTGGGCGTACTCTCGCCGGACGAGGTCGTGTTCGCCATCACCGAAGACCCCGTGAACTTCCACGAGTTCGCCACGTTCTTCCGGGACGGCCTGGGCTGTGATAACGCGCTGTTCCTGGACGGCAGCATCTGCAGCGTGTACTCCACCGCACTGCATCGGTGCGACAGCATGGCCGAACTCGGCCCGATCCTCGCTGTGACGGGGAAGCTCTAGCAGGACTGCGCGGCGCAGGTTGCCCGAAGGTCAATCACCCTTTTCCCCCGAAACATCCCCTGACTGCCAGTTGCTCCCCGGAGGTCGCCATGGTCCCGTTTGCGCTTGTCCTGTTCTGCCTCACGCTTGCTCTCGTCCCCGCGAGCGCTCTCACTGTTCGCGTCCAGCCCACCCAGGGCGGGCCGCAGATCCACGTGAACGGTGAGCCCGTGCCGCCGCGGTTCTTCTGGGGCTCCATGAACTCGGGTCGCACACCCACTACCGCCGAGTGGACCGACTACTCCTTCGATTTCATGCCCGGCGAGGTGAAAGGCGGTGGGACGCTGCACTTCCGGTTCTCCCAGGTGCCGGGCGATGTCTGGCTGGCTGACGTGCGCATTCAGGATGCCGAAACCGGCGAGGATATCCTGCCACAGGGCAGCTTCGCGACTAAAGAGGGCTTCGCGAAGGTCTGGCTGCACTGGCCCACGGGTGATGAGAACACGGTGGGGAAGATGTCGGTGGAAGACGGCGCGTTGCGCGTGACGCTCAATGCCCCCCGCACCGGAAAGTGGCCGGACTTCCACCTGCACAGCCGCACCGGAATGAGCTTCGCACCGGAGCGGTTGTACCGCTGCGGCTTTCGGGCACGCTCCGAGCCCGATCAGGAGCTTCGCGTCGCACTCTACAATGT
>JAGPGE010000255.1 GCA_018056145.1 Armatimonadota bacterium | reverse complement strand
ACGTCGCTGTGAGGAATCCCTCCCAGTACCGGGTATCCCAGCAACCTCTCGGCATCTTCCTCGTTCTTGAAGGTCATGTCGGTGTAGTGCAGCAGGAATATCGCGATGATCCCTAGGGCCGCTCCACCAAACAGTGCCAGCCCCAGCCGGATTGCGAACTGCTTGAGGAGGCCTTCCTCACGGGGAATTCGCGCCTCGGCAACCGTCCTGAGCATGAACTCGGCTTCGCGCCGCGCCCGGAGCTCGGCTTCAGCCGACCGAAGGCTCTCCTGGACGGCCAGGTGGCGCTTCTGCAGTGCCGTCGCATCTGCAGTTGCCTTCTCGTACTCCATAAGGTCTGTCCGGGCACCCGATAGCCTGTTGCGCAATTCGCCCTCGCGCGCGGCAAGCAGTTGGCTGCGTGCCGCCATCTCCTGCGCGTAAGTCTGGGCGGCGATCGAGGACTCCTGAACGTATGCCGACTCCTGCTGGGCTGCCGCTGCTGCCTTCTCGAGTGTCGCGACACGCCTCTTCATATCGCCAATCTGGCGCTGCAACGCTGAGACGGAAGGGTGGTCCTTCGTGCGGCGTTCGAGCATATCTGCCAGCAGGACCTCGCGCTCCATGATCTGTTGCTCAAGATCATCGATGCGCTCGACGAATGCGACGTTCGGCACGTTCGGGGTCCTCGCGGGCTGGGAAGCGAGCGCCCTTGAGCGCTCGGCGGCCGCTGCGGTCTCCAGGTTCGCATTCTGCATGGCCATCTGGACGGCTGCCAGGGAGGCTTCAATGGTCTCGGCTTCTTTGGACGGGGCCAGGCCGCCGTGTTTCGCTTCAATGGCCTCAGCAACAGCCTGTGCTTCCTGCAGCCGTTCCGCGATCACAGGGAGACGCGAGCGCAGACCGGCGATTACACTCTCAGCTTCGTCGATCTTCTCCTTGCGCCAGGTATCATCCCACAACGCCATGCCCGTGTTGACTACATCAATGCTTATCTTGCGATTGGACGACGAGCATGAGAAGACAGCGAACCGGCTGTCCCGGATCTGCTTTGCGGTAATGGCGATCTTATACTGATTCTCGGCTTCAGGCGGCAGCTTGAGGCTCTTGAGGATCGCGCCCAGTGCGTCGGGATTGGAGCCGATCTGCAGCAGATTGGGCCAGAATTCCTTCTCCTGCCCGATGACGAGTTCATCGCCCTGGGTCATCATGGTGGGCATGGCGACGGGGTGCACCAGGACCGTTCCCTCGGCCGTGTATGAACGCATGCCTCCGGACACGAGCTGGACTCCCACGACAACCAGCCCCGCCAGAACGGCGCCAAGAATAAGGAGCCAGATCCGCTCACGGATTATGCGGTAGTATTCGATGTATTCCACGGTATTGGGCCCTTGAACGGCGTCGGTTTCGAGCACGGCTCAGTCATTGAAGAGCAATCGGCCCAGCCCTATGTTCAGGAGCCAGTCCAGAAGGTTCTGCTTTCGCTCCTTCGGTCCCGGTACGTAGATCAGGTCCCCGTCCTGCGGCTTGCCGGCGTACGACGCAGCGTCGAGTCGCGTGAGTTCCGTGATGCTGTAGCGTTCTTTGACCCGGACCGGCGCACTTTGTGGCGCACCACTTGGAGCTCGGGAGCCGTCCCGTGATGCTCGGGACGGCATCTGCGGCGGAGCGCCCCCGAATGCCTGGTTGATGCTGGGACCGCCGGCATCCTGCTCTGGCTGACGTGTGCGAGGCGTGGGAGTGGTTCGCTGGGCAGGAGCCGCAGTCGGCTGAGACACTGTCTGATTGCCACTCGTGGCGGATGATGATGAAGCCGGATTCCCAGCAGCGCTGCGCACAATCCATATTCTGTCGATCCGGCTCTGGCCGCTAAGCCCACCGGCGTGGGCGATGAGGTCCAGGTAGGTATCACGGGGCTGCAGCGGGTACGCCCCGGGCCGACCGACGCTGCCAAAGACGAACACGCGTGCTTTGCTCAGCGGGATGACAAGGGTATCGCCAGCCTGTAGATCGAGGTTCGTTGCATAATCCTCATTGTCGAGCAGGGCACGCAAGTCCAGAGGTATCGTCTGCCCGTCTCGCAGGAGGGTGGCTGCTTCGAGGTTCGCCGAGGGCAATGTACCGCCTGCAATCGCGAGCGCTGCGAGCACTGTGTCGGCTTGCGTGAGAAGGTAGCTGCCCGGCTGCTTGACCTCCCCAATGACGTGGAAGTTCTCCTCGGCCTTCGGCACCACCAGGGCGTCGTTTGCCAGCAAGGGTACGTCCGAGCCTGCCTGACCCTTGTTGACCACCGCGTCCAGGTCGACCGGGATGCGCTCGCTGCCCCGCATGATGTACGCGCCCCGGAGGTCCGAGACATGGTCTATGGGACCGCCGCTGAGCACGAGAGCCTTGGAGGCCGTAACGGCGCGCGTGATCGGGTGGGCGCCAGGCGCCCTGACGTTCCCGATCACGTAGACTGGATCAGGGTCCGCTGCTGGCACCATGAGCACGTCATCGGCCTGAAGAGGCACGTCTTCGCTCTCGCCCGCGATCACGGCACGTAGATCAACGGGGATGCGTTCGCCATCGCGGAGGACAAACGCCGCACGCAGATCGGCCGCCTCGGCCGCGCCGCCACTCACGGTGAGAGCAGACAGTACCGTGCTGGCCTGCTCAAGAGGAATTCGGCCTGCTGAGCGCACCGCGCCGGCGACCATCACCGTCTCGGGAATGCGAGGGGGCACCACCAGCACGTCTCGCGGCTGAAGAGGGAAGTCGGGAGCCGTCCCGCTGCGCATTGCCTTGACGTTGATGTCGTGCCGGACTCCCTCGCGCAGCACGTATGAGCCCTCGAGGTCAGCGGCTTCCGTCACACCGCCGGCCATGGCAAGGGCGGCGTTCACCGTCCCTGCCTGCTCGTACAGCAGCATCCCCGGTTGCGGCACAGCACCACTCACCATGATCCGGCGAGCGAAGTCTTGAGCCGCGAGCATCTCGGGAGTCAGGACTGGAACCACTAGGATGTCGTTGGCCTGCAGCGCGACGTCGCCCGGCCCTCCCTCGCTGCCGAGCTGTGCCAGGTTGACAGAGATGGTCTGTTTCTCGCGCAGCACGTAAGCGTGCTCAAGGTCTGCCTGTGGCGTCGGTCCCCCAACCCAGGCCATGGCGCGCGCTACTGTGTCGCACTGTTCCGGCGCAAATAGGCCTGGGCGCGCGACAGCGCCGGCTATGGTTACACTCTCCCGGGCCCGACTTGCGAGGTCCGCCTCGGGTGATTTCAGCGGGACAACGATTAGGTCGTCGGCCAGCAGATCAAAGTCGGCCTCTTCGCCGTGCAGTATTCTCAGGGCGTCAATGTCGACACGTGTCGCCCCTCTTAGCACATACGTCCGCTCAAGATCTGCCTGGGCAGCGGGGCTGGCCAGGGCCAGTGCGCGAGAGACCGAATTGCTCCAGTGGTGCGCCTGCGGACCGGGTGTGCTCACGGCCCCGGCAACGTAGACCATCGCGTCTGCCTTGTCGGGAACGATGAGGACGTCTCCTCCGCCAACAGCGAAATCGGGCTGCGTCCCGGACATGACCGCTTCCAGGTCGACCTCACTGCTCAACTCTCGGCGAAGGAGCTGGCACTGCGCAGGGTTGGCGCTGGTCGTGAAGCCACCGGCCAGAAGGATAGCCTGGCGGACAGAGGATGCCAGTTCGGCGGGGATCATTCCCGGACGTGCAACGGCCCCCATGACAAGCACTGACGCGGCCATCTGGTTCGCCGCAGTCATAGTCGGCACTACCAGCAAATCGCTGGGTTTCAGGGGGAAGTCGGTTCCACCGGCCAGGATCGCCGAGATATCCACGTCAATGCGTGAACCATCTCTCAGCACATAACCGCGTTTCCCGTCGGCGGTGGGGAGCAGACCTCCGGCGAGAGTCACCGCTTTGGCCACTGAACCGGCCATGTTCGCCGGTTGGGCCGACGCTTGTCTCACCGCGCCGACGATGACCACTGGCAATTGGCTTATCTGGGGCACGACCAGCATATCTCCGGGCTGAAGCTCGGGATCCGGGCCGCTGCCACTGAGCGCTGCCTGGCCATCTATGGCGATGCGCTCGTTGCCGCGCAGAAGATACGTTGCCGACAGGTCCGCAGTCGGCGCGGGACCACCAGCGTAGATGATTGCGCGTGACACGGTGCGCGCCTGAGAAAGCGGAGCCGGCCGCGGCTGCATAACGGCGCCGGTGACTGCGGCCTGGCGCGCCAGCGCTCGCTCCATGGTCAGGATCGGCACCACCAGAAGGTCTCCAGCCTGCAGTGGAACATCGACAGCCTCACCGTTCATGATCGCCCCGAGGTCGACGTACACCAGCTGCTCCCCCCGCAGGATGTAGGACCCTTCGAGGTCTGCATCCGGGGCGGTTCCGCCGGCGAACACAATGGCTCGACGGACGGTTGGCGCCTGTGCCAGGGGCATCAGTTGAGGGCGGGTCACGGCGCCGGCAACCAATGCCATCTGGGCCAGTTGCTCCCGCGCAACCTGGTCAGGCGTCTTTGTGGGCACGACCACGAGATCCCCCGGCTGGACAACCACGTCGTCCGAGCTATCGCCGGATACGAGATCGGTTATGTCCAAGTTGATCCGCTCTGCGCCGCGAAGCACCTGCACGCCGCGCAAATCCGCCATGGGCGTGACGCCGCCTGCATAGATGAGCACGCGCATCAGGCTGTCGGCCTGCGCCAGTGGCACCCGCGTCGGCTGCGCGACCGCACCAGCCACCACCACGCTGCGCTCCCACTGCTCCTGCATCAACCGTTCCGGGGTCTTTGCAGGAATGACAATCAGATCGTTTGCTTCGAGGGGAACATCCTCCGCCCCACCGCGCATGAGACCACCGAGATCGAAGGGGATGGTCTCCTTGCCCCGAAGAATGTAACACTGGGTCTGGTCAGCCACGGGTGTGGCCCCACCCGCGAAAGTGATGGCCTTTGCCAGAGTGTCGGCCCAGGTCATCAGTCTCGGACCGGGGCTGGCCACAGCCCCTACGACGTACACGCTGTCAACAGGAAGCGAGGGCACGACGAGAATGTCATTGGCCTTGAGCGGGAGATCTTCCGCGGTTCCCCGGAGAATGGCCTGGAGATCCGCATCAATACGAGTGCCTCCGCGCAGGATGTACGAGGCGCTGGGGTTCGCGGTCGGCGCAAGACCTCCTGCCAAGGTCACGGCACGAGCCGCGGACTGGCTCTGCGCCAATGGCATCGCACCCGGGGTTAGGACAGCGCCCGCCACAATGGCTACCTCCGGCGCCCCAACGCCCGTCTCGCTGGATGCCAGCGGGACTACCAGTACATCCTTGTCCTGCAGCGCCACGTCCTCGGCACCGCCCGAGCCGTCGAGAAGCCGCGTCAGGTCGACCCCAATCCGTTCGGGCCCTCGAAGAACGTAGGACCGGGACAGTGCGGCGCCGGAGACTCCGCCTCCTGCCAGAATGAAGGCGCGAGTGCAGGTGTTTGCCTGCTCGATGGGAACGAAGCCGGGGCGCTGGACCGCGCCCGTGATGAACACCATCTTCTCGGGCTTGCGCGGCACGATCACCATGTCCCCATCGGACAGCGGGACGTTGGCTGGGATAGCATCGGCACCGCCTTCGGCATCCGCGGCGACCCGAATCCGCTCCTTACCCCGAACGATCACGATCTGGCTCAAGTCACCCGTTGGCGTTACGCCACCCGAAGCCGCGAGCAGGCTCAGCAGATTGGGGGCCTCGTCGAGGGCGACTGGTCCCTGGCGCGGCACTTCGCCCATTATGTGGACGAGAGCCGATGTGCCACCAACAATGGACACAACGACTACCGGGTCGACCAGGTATTTCCTACTCTTGTCTGCAACGAGCTGTGCGACCTGCTCCGTGGATCTCCCGCCAACGGCAAGGACCCCGAGATAGGGCATCTTGATCTTGCCGTCCGCGGAGACGGGGAACTGACCCGAGAACTCAGGCTCGTCTGCGATGTAGACATCAATGAGGTCGCCAGGCCGGACGGTTCCCCGCGTCATCGCCATGCCGGGGGTCATCCGCGGCACGGGAGTCCGCCCCCCGGGCACGGCGCCTTTGGTTGAGACACTTGACGGAAGGACAATGTCAGACGTCGGGGAGAGGGATGCTTGCAAGGCGGCGGTCGCGTTCATCAAGGACAGAGCGCGAACAGCAGGCTGTGCCACGCTGGGGCCTATGAGGAGAAAGAGGAGGACCAGCGTCAACGGTGCCGACGAATCGTCAGGAAGCGAGCCCCGGTCTGGCTTCGGCCATCGTACGTTGCCATTAGTGGACAGTCCTTAGGATAGCGCGGCGGCGTGGGCTGTGATGTTTGCTGTGTATTGATCTGCCGTCGAGACATGGTCGCGCTTATGCCTTCGGCAGCGGAAATTGGCGCACAGGACTGACGCTGGGGGGGGGGACCCAGCACGGCCGCCTTGGCCATTGACGATCGTGTCAGGTCACAATGGCAATGTCAGGTTCACCCCAGTATCACAGATACTACCCGAATCAGTCACACACGTCAACACGGCAAAGGGTGTCGGGGTGGGCAATCGTCGAAACTAGGTGGACTGTGAGCCGGTGACGTGCGGCGTTCTATGCATCTTGCGAACTGTGGTGCTGTTAGGTCCAGCCTGTAAGGCACCGGGCGCGGGCTGGGAGACTGCGGGCACGACTATCCCGCACTACCAAGGGCTCAGGGGTCATCCAGGGGGCAGGTATCGCGTCACTGCACGCCGAAAACACTCCCCGCTTGTGATCGCGACGCTCGTCCGCCATTGCCGTCTGGAGGGGCCCGATCGGTTCGGCCGTCTGCTTCTCGTTTCGGCAACGGTGCCAACGTGTGGCCTCTCGCGAAAAGGAGCCTGTCCGCGTGAACGTTCGCGTCATCGCCACCCTTCTGATCGCAATTTGCATCGCGGGCTATGCCCAGACCCGCGAGTTCACCCATGACGGCACCCTCACCCTCCGCCTCGAAGTCGGCAGGGCTCGCCAGGAGGGTCCCGCTGCCTGGGACATTCGCCTGTCCGCTCACTTGCCCGAGGGCTTCGCGGACCGCTGGGCGCGCACCGGCCAGCAGGAACTTCTCCAAAGCGGCGCGACCAATCCCGATTACGGCAACCCCCGCGGCTACCGGGTCTGGTTCGCGGCGCGGCGGAACGGGATCGCGCTCCAGCCGGTCCGCACCGTTCCCGGCGCCGGCCCTCTCGCTGACCGCCTCGGTGCGTACCCCGCGAACCTGGGCGAGATGACCGTCTGGACCACCGCGTCCTCCGCCTCCGCAACATTCCGCCACGTGGTTTCCACGGGCCCAGGCGAGTACGAGTTCATCTGGTATGTGGACTGCATCGTCGCGCGCATCGAAAGGCTTACCCTTCCGCCCGAGAAGCTCGCAGCCGACAATGCTGCCGATGATACCCCGGTGAGCACAAATGGCCGGGGCCTCATTCCGCCCGGCGCCGATCTCGGCGACGCATACCGGTTTACCATGCTGGCCGATCACTCCGGACCCGCTTTCGACGGCGAGGGCATCATCGCGGCGCGTCTCACCCCCGAACAAGCGCAGCAGCGTCTTGCCCTCCCTCAGGCTCCCGCGCAACCGATCCTCCTGGGCTGGCAGGCCGACTTGCGCGCTGGTTTCAGCGTTCTCGTGTCGGCCGAAGACCAGGCCAAGATGCCGCAATTGGGGATCCCGGCGCCGCAGAATCTGCTCCCGGCCAACTGTGCGCAGACCACCGATACCCCCGCCCTCTTCGTCATCCGGAAGGCCGCGGACAGCCCCATCCAGGCATCCCTCGCCCTCGCGCCCGGCTCGCTTCTCACAGCCCTGCCCGACGGCGACCTGTTCCTGGCCCGTGGGATGCTGCGCATCAGCCCGATGG
>JAGPGE010000254.1 GCA_018056145.1 Armatimonadota bacterium | reverse complement strand
CCCTCACCCTTCGCGGGGTGAAGTCCGGCTGCCGCTGCCGGGTCTACGACATCGACCTGCGGAGCGTTGTGTTCGAATCCCCATGCTTCCCCGACCTGTCCGTCGATCTGGGCAACACGAACCACGATTTTGCGGTTGTGGTCTGGTAGCTCATGTTTGGGGTCGGGGGGGGCGTGGCAAAGCCCCGATACTTGGTTTCACCGCAGTCCTGTGCGTCTCCAGGAGGTGTCGCCCATCAGTCCCGAAATCCTGTCCGAATACCTACGCCGTTCCTACCACGCGGTGGACGGCCTCTGGTTCATGATGGTCGAGGAGGAACTCGGTTTCGACCGCGCGCTTGGTCTCGATGAGCGGGTCTGGCGGGTGCTCGCGAAAATCCAGGCCCGCAAGGCCCGGGAGCTTCTCCAGTGCGCTGGGAATGAACCCCAAGACTTGCTGCGCTGTTTCAGCCTGAAGCTCACCGCCGACGGCCACCAGTTCGACGCGCGGGTCGAAGAAGATCGGGTCAACTTTCGCATCGCCCAGTGCCCGTGGCAGGACCTCCTAAGCCGGAGCGACCGCCAACATCTCGCGGCGCTGGTGTCACGGCGTATCTGCCCGGCGGAAGGCGAGACGTGGTGCCGAGAGTTTGGGGGAGAGTACGCCTTCGAGATGCCCTGCATGATGTGCGACGGGGCGGGCGACTGCGCGATGATCTTCCGGCGGCGCTGACGCATGGAAGCGAAAAGAGCGGGGACCTGCGCCAGTCCCCGCTCCTGTTCCACGCGCTGCCGTGCCCGAACCCTACTCGTCCAGCATGCCTGGGAGGAGACCCATCGGCAGTGCCGCGGGGCGGTCAACACGGCTGCCCAGGTCCACGTATGCCCGCGCGTTGGACGCATCATACAGCGACTCCATGATGTCCAGCACGTGGAATGCCAGCGCACCGCTGGCGCGATGATCCCGTCCGGACTGGACCGCGTGGGCCATGTCCGCAGTGCCGATTCCCCGGCTCTGGTCCGCGTATCCGTGGCTTAGGGGCATGTCCGTCCAGCCCTCCGCGCCCGCTCTCTTCAGCCGCACCGGGCCGCCGAATGTATTCGGGTCGGGAACGCTCAATGTGCCCTCGGAACCGTACACCTCGATGCGCGGCAGCTCGCATGCCCACACGTCGAAGCTGGTGGTGATGGTGCCCACCGCGCCGGTCTCGAACTCCAGGATGCCGCACACATGGGTCGGGGTGGTCACCTGGATCGTTTTCCCAAAGTGCTCCTTGCAGGTGGCGATGCGCTCCGGGAAGCTGATGGCGGCGGATGCAACCACGCTCTTCACAGGCCCCAGCAGGTTCACGAGTGCGGTGAGGTAGTACGGGCCCATGTCGAACAGCGGGCCTGCTCCGGGTTGGTAGAAAAAGAACGGGTTGGGGTGCCAGGCTTCCGGCCCGTGCCCCAGCATGAAGGCCGCTGCGCCGATGGGCTGGCCGATCCAGCCGTCATCGATGAGCTTGCGGCAGGTCTGGATGCCGCCGCCGAGAAACGTGTCCGGCGCGGAACCGACCCGCAGGCCCTTCGCCGCCGCCAGGTCCATGACGCGCTTGCCGTCCGCGCGCGATACGGCCAGCGGCTTCTCTGCGTATACGTGCTTCCCGGCCTGCAGAGCCGCCAGGTCGATGGAGGAATGGAAATGCGGGGGCGTCAGGTTCACGACAATCTCCACGGCGGGATCGGCCAGGAGTTCATCCACCGTGCAGGCTCGCGCGATCCCGTGTTTCTCGGCCTGGGCGCGCGCGGCGTCCATGTCCACATCCGCGCAGGCGACGATGTCGAGAATGGGGAACTTCTGTGGCGCCTGCAGGTAGACGCCGCTGATATTGCCGCAGCCGATGACGCCGACCTTCATCTTGCGCATGTTGCGTGTGCCTCCTGCGGGAGCGGACGGAACGGGCCCGGCCATCCCGCGATCATGATCGCTGTCCGCTCGCACCCGAACGGATCCTTACGGTGCCATAGAGTAACACAGACAACAGTTGAATGGGAGAGTCATGATGGACAAGCTGAAAGTCGGAATACTGGGCCTCGGCCGGGGAATCACGCACCTGATCAACTTCCTCAATCTCGAGACCGCTGAGGTCATCGGCGCCGCGGACCGGTTCCCACGCTTGCACGAGCGGGCGAGTGAGCGCATCTCAGCCGCCGGCGCGCAGACAAGACTGGTATGGGAGTTCGACGACCTGCTGGCCATGGAGCCGGACGCCATTGTCGTGGCCACCAATGGCCGCATGCAGGCGGACCACGCCATCCAGGCGATGGAAGCCGGCTGTCATGTGCTGTCCGAAGTCCCCGGCGCATTCACCGAACACGAACTGATCCGCCTCAAGGATGCTGTGGAGCGCACCGGGCGCACGTACATGCTCGCTGAAAACACCTGCTTCTGGGACTTCTTCCGCTACTGGCGCCGGTGGGTTGTGGAGGACCGGTTCGGCCCGGTTTCCATCGCCGAGGGGGAGTACCTGCACTACCTGCCGCACACTCTCTGGACCCCCGAGGGCGTGCGCATGACGCCCTCCCAGGCCAGGGCCGAGGGCCGCACTGACTGCAGGCCTATCTGGCGCGCGGACCAGCCGCCGATCCAGTATCTCACCCACGACATTGGTCCGCTCCTGGAAGTCCTGGACGACCGTGTGGTCTCCGTCACCTGCCGCAGCGCGCCCTGGAGGAACCCCGAATGCCCCCTGCGCTCGGATGGGCAGATCGCCCTCTTCGAGACCGCAAAGGGCACGCTGATCAAGATCATGGTGACCCTCAACACACACCGGCCCAGCGAGCACCGCTACCGCATCTTTGGCACAATGGGCGGTTGCGAGTACTTCCTTTACGAGGACATGTGCCGGCGCATGGACCGCCACAGGGAGGAGCGCGAGGGGTGGGAAGTCCTGAAGATCGGCCTCGCAGCCCGGGACGATGACACATCCACTGGCCACGGAGGCGCGGACTCCAAGGTAGCCAGGGCTTTCGTGGACGCGATCCTCAATGGCCGCCCATCGCCCATCGACGTGTACCGTTGCATCGAGTACTGCCTGCCGGGAATCGTCGCCAACCGTTCCGCGGAAATGGGGGGAATCCCGCTATCCATTCAGGACTACCGACCTGTGCCGTATGCCACTACCGGCTTCTGGGACGTGGTCGGTCTGCCGGAGGAGGACCCGCCCGGCCAGAAGTACGCGAGCCCGGACTGGATATAGGCGGTTGCCGCGACTGCTTCGCGAAGCAGGCCTCCGTCTCAGAAGCGCTCGGTTCGGCCGTGGGGCGTCGGCGCTGTCCAGCCGTCGGGGCCCTTGCGGTGCGAGACGCATCGGCGCCATCGCGTGCTACTGCTTCCCGCGAAGCCGAAGCAGTGCTCGGATATTAGAGCGCGCCACGCGGGGTGTGCTGTGGCGCCCGGTCGGCGGCCGGGGCGATGCTCGCATGGTTCAGCCGTGGGGTGTCGGCGCTGTCCAGCCGACGGGGCCCTTGCGGTGCGTGACGCATCGGCGCCATCGCGTGCTACTGCTTCCCGCGAAGCCGAAGCAGTGCTCGGATATTATGGCGCGCCACGCGGGCTGCGCTGTGGCGCCCGGTCGGCGGCCGGGGCGATGCTCGCATGGTTCAGCCGTGGGGTGTCGGCGCTGTCCAGCCGACGGGGCCCCACGGTGCCTTGCGGGTAATCCGCGGGGCCGTCTGCGCTGGACGGGGCACTGGCCTTGGCCGTCGGCCCCTGCCTTTCACCCTCATCCACAGCGAAGCGGCCGCCTGCGGTCGCCGCGGTAGAAAATGGGCGGGCGGGGGGCAGGCCAGCCTTTGCGCCTAGTGCTGTCCGCTGATTGCGTTCAGGATCCGCTGGAACAGGCCGGGATCCGCGGGGGTAACGTCCTCGCCGCATTCAGACGCGAAAGCCAGGAGCAGTTCGCGCTGGTGTGGTGTGAGGTTGCGGGGGATCTGGACATTCGTACGCAGGCGCAGGTCGCCGCGCGCCGTGGAGTTGAGGTGGGGAAGGCCCCGGCCGTGGAAGACGAACTCGCGCCCGGGTTGGGTGCCCGACGGTACTTCGACCTCCACCTCGCCGTCGAGCCCCTCGAACATGATGGTGTCCCCTAGAGCCGCCTGAACCATGGAGATCGGCAGTTCGGCAAGCAAGTCGTCGCCATTGCGCACGAACCGCTCGTGGTCCTTGACAATGAAACGGACGTGCAGGTCGCCTGCATGGCCTCCGCCCACTGGAGCTTCGCCGAATCCCCGCAGCAGAAGTTCATTGCCGGTCATGACGCCCGGCGGCACGTGTATGGTCAGGGTCTCCTCGCGCCGCGCAACCGCCCTCCCGTGACAGTCTTCGCAGGGTTCTTCGACGACCTGCCCGGCACCCGAGCAGTGCGGGCAGGTCTGGACTGTCGATATTGTGCCGATGAAGGTGTTCCGCGCGCTGCGCACCTGCCCCATGCCGCCGCACGTCGGGCAGTCCTTCGGCGATGTGCCGGGCTTCGCGCCGGTCCCGTCGCAGGTCTCGCAGGCCGCCTGCCGGGTGAAGCGGATCTCGTGCTCCGCCCCGGTCAGGACCTCCTCTAGGTCGATCGCCAGGTCGTACCGCAGGTCTCGGCCAACCTGAACCTGTCTGCCTCTCCGCGCGCCGAAGCCGAATGGGTCGCCACCGAACACGCTTGCGAACATGTCGAAGATGTCCACCGGGGCTGACCCGTAGCCGAACTCGCCGGGGGCATCGTGACCATACCTGTCATAGCGCGACCGGCGTTCCGGGTTGGAGAGGACCGCGTACGCCTCGCTGATCTCCTTGAAGCGCTCTTCGACCTCGGGGTTATCGGGGTTGACGTCGGGGTGATATTGACGGCCCAGCTTGCGGTAGGCGCGCTTGATCTCAGCGTCGCTTGCGCCGCGATCAACGCCCAGCACTTCGTAATAGTCGCGCTTGCCAGTGGTGCTCATCGTAACCGGGTATTGCAAAGCTGATGATGAACAGACGCATTCCGGGGGGAACAATTTGCATGTCCCCCCACGACCTGTGCTGCTGTGAGGGTCCCGCGATCAGGACGCATCGGCCAACCGTTACGCCCCGACTTCGGGGCGCGCGGCGGATCGTTCACGACTTGAGGACGCCCGCTGGCTAATCTTCGTCGTCCTCCAGGTCGTCCTCGAGATCCAGATCATCGTCGAGGTCAAGATCTTCATCGTCCAAGTCCAGATCGTCCTCGTCCTCTTCAGTGTCCTCACCGGCGGCCACCCGGCTCTCGTCGGCTCGCCTGAAGCTGAAGGCATCGTCTCCCGCAGCCTCCCGCCCGGCGAAATACTGGTCGAGTGTGGCCACGTGGATGTCGTCTTCCTCGTGCTCCGGCGCCTCGATAATCACCTTGCCCATGGCGATCTCGGTCAGCGCGATGGTCAGCGGGTTGTTGGATTCGATCTCCACCAGGGGCGGCGACCCGTCCTTGATCTGCTTGGCACGGTTGGCCGCTGCAACCACCACCGCAAAACGACTCCCAACCTTTGCCACGACTTCTTCGAGAGGGAACTGGTCCACGTATCTGCCTCCTGGGCTGCATCCGACGTCAGAGAGTTCCTCGACTCACATGCACGACAAAAGGACGCCTCCGCTGAGCCCTGGGCCGAATGTTCCTTTCCGGGCCCGGCTCGAGACGCCCTGACTTTCGTAGGAAAAATGAGTATACAGACCCCCGTGGTGCGTGTCAACGGTTGGTTACTGAGCTTGCTGAGCTAGTAACATACATGGGTTACAGCGGTCAGGGAGGGTGGCGGCGTCCCCCTATGAACCCATGTGGTTTGTCAACCTCACCGACCGCAACCGCGCGCCATCTTCCCTTGTCCGCACCCGGACGGTATGTACTCCGGCCGTCAGCGCGTACTTGGGCCCCGCTACTCGCGTCCATTCCCGCAGGTTCCCGGTATTGCCCAGGAGCGACTCAGGTCCGCCATCGACTGAGACGAAGAGGGAATTGCCCTCCTCATCCAGCCAGTACACTTCCGCGGACAACTGATACTCGCCGGCCGCGGGGATGACCACCGACAGGTCGATCCAGCCGCCGGAGACACCGTCCTGCGGCCGGGGAGCGGCCACGAAATCCGCGCCACGTGGGGCATGGGCGTAAGTCCGGCCATCATCGCTCGCGAGACAGACCGGCGCTTGAACCGTGCCGCTCTCCACAGGCAAGTCGAGCGTGACCACCTTTTCCACGGAGCGCACCGGCACGGCCAGTCGCCGCGTTGTGCCTGTGCCGTCAGTCGCATTCGCCCTTACGGTAATGAACACGGTTCCGCTCGCAGGGGCACTCGTCGCCGAGACCACCACGCTCATGACTTGCGTCTCGCCCTGCGGGAGTTCGGTCCCCGGCGGGCACTCAGCGCTGAAGCCCTCGGGACATTCCGCCGAGAGGAAGACATTTAGCGGCCCGGCCGACGTGTTCGTGATCGTGAGATCGCATTTCGCGGGCTGCTCTGGCGTGGCAATTGCGGTATCGGCCGACGCCTTGACCGTCAACGGTCGCAGCCAGGTCGCCAGGTGCGCCAGGGCTTGCGGGTACCAGCTCATCGAGCGCGAGGAGGCCCCGGTCTGCTCGTACAGCGAATGGGTCACCGTCGCAAACCACGGGTCGCCGCTGAGCGCCCAGGCATACGACAGCGCAGTGATGCACTGCCCGTCCGCGCCATAGTTACGGGAGTTCTGCGGGCTCTGCTTGTACCAAAAACGCGCCATCGGGCCCATCGGCTCGGTGGTGATCCATTCGGAGATGTTGATGCAGGCCTGCCGGACGCGCTCGTCGCCGGTGACATCGTACCAGCGCCCCAGGCCTCTGCCGACGATCCCGTGCATGAAAGTGGAGCCGCCCTCGTAACTGGGCTGCTCCGAGATTGGCACCGAGACCACACCGCGGATCGGGTCCTGGTAGTCGATGATCCAGTTCGCAACCGTCCAGCCGGCGCGCCGGAGGCGGTCGTCATCCACCGCCCCGTTCAGTGCCGAGAGGGCAATCAGCGCCCAGCCGGGGCCCCGTTCCTGCCCACCCGCGCCGAAGTTGTTGGCCTCCACGATGTCGCAGTACCAGTCGGCCATCTCCAGGACGACCTCGCCAGTCCAGGGGTCGCCGGTCAGGTACCAGTAGTCCACGATCCCCTCGGCCCAACTGTGCCCCGCGCTGGTCCCGACGGCGGTGTGGTCGGCCACCCACGCCTGTTCGGGATGAGAGGGCATCCACACGGATGTGGCGTTGTGGTGCCGCGGCCCGCCCTGCTGCCTGCTTCCCTCGGGGGCATCGTGAACCACGACCACATCCTGGTACATCCGCGCCTGCTGCTCGCCGATCTCCAGCCAACGCGGGTCCTGGCTGCGCAGGTACTGGAGCAGGAACCCGTGATGGTGGTCATACTCGCTGTTGCTCCAGTAGGTGTAGCTGGGCCCGTAGCCCCACTCGAAAGTATCGTCGCCGAAGTTTTCGAACCCGTACTCGCGCCGGCCCTCACGCTTGCCCAGGTAGCCCCTGTACAGGCCATCGGTGGAGTTCTCATACCGGGTGAAGAGGGTCTTGTCCTCCGGCTGGAACACACCGAAGGCCATGGTTGAAGCGGTGTACGCCGGGTCCGGCACTGCGCGCAGCCGGTCGGTCAGGGGAGCGAAGGCCGTCGCAATGGGGGCATCGACCGGCGCGCCGTCGAAGACGAACCGGATTTCGTTGCTTAACGCCTCGCCCCGCGCCAGCCGGAACAGCCCCATCCTCCCCGGCGACTGCGGATAGCCGACGCCACCCACCGCGTATCTGTCCGTCATCTCCTTCATGCGGTCGGCCCAGCGAGTGGGGAGGTCCTGTTCGTCGAAGGCCTGCGGGATGAAGTCGTAGCGCAGTCCGTTGTTC
>JAGPGE010000253.1 GCA_018056145.1 Armatimonadota bacterium | reverse complement strand
CCCGTGCAGGAAGGGGACTGGTGCGCGCGGAATAGGGCTTCTTCCGAACCATCGCTGAGGGAGACAGGCCGATGGTTACCCGCACGCGCACATTGGGGAGAGCGGGCCGTGAACGTCTGAGGCGCCGCGGTCGTGTCAGGAGGACGCACTGATGGCTTGCCACTCCACCGTACTGCTGGCGATGGCATTGACGGTCGTTGGATTCGCGGATGTGACGCTGGTGCGTGACCGGCAGCCGCAGGCAACGATCCATATCGCCGCGGATGCGACTGCGCCGGAACGTTTCGCTGCCGAGGAACTCCAGTCGCATATCGAGAAGGCCACCGGTGCGCGGCTGCCGATCGAGGCAGGAGCACCGCCTGTGGAGGCCCCGGCTGTCATCGTGGCGCTTGTCGCGAATGCCCCGTCACTGGGGCTGGCGTTGACTGATGGCGAACGCGGGCTGGGCATTGAGGGACTCGCGCGGCGCACGGACGGCCATCGCCTGCTCATTCTCGGCGGTGGACCGCGGGGGATTGTCTACAGCGCGTATGACTTCCTGGAGAGCCTCGGGTACCGCTGGTACTGGCCCGGCGAACTGGGCGAGGTGACCCCGGAGCTGACCACGATCACGGTGGCGGAGACCGAGCGTAGCTTCGAGCCGTCTTTCGCCCGCCGCCACGCCATGGGTGGAGGCGGCGCGGATGACCCAGCGTGGAACAGGGACGTGAAGGACTGGCTGACGAAGAACCACCAGAACTTCTGGGTGCATCCCCTGGCCGATGACCCGGAGTTCATGCTCAAGCGCGGGGGCACCTGCACGAAGGTGGGCTCCGGCCACAACTGGCAGCATATCATCCCGGCGGATCGGTACTTCAGGGATCATCCTGAGTACTTCGCGC
This sequence comes from Armatimonadota bacterium, assembly GCA_018056145.1. GTDB lineage: Bacteria > Armatimonadota > Zipacnadia > Zipacnadales > JABUFB01 > JABUFB01. Next base: position 7,007 of record JAGPGE010000253.1, on the reverse strand, counting down.
TGGTGCGGGGCAAGCGCATACCCAACGGCCAGCTTTGCCTGACCAACCCCGATGTGCAGCGGCTGCTCAAGGAGTATGCCATGGCAGGCGCAGCGAGAATGGCCGCAGACCCCGATGTTCTCTTCGTGGACATGACCCAGAATGACGGCGATGACTGGTGCGAATGCCCGGAATGCCAGGCGATTGACGGCAGAGACCCTTCGACTCACGCGGATATCCTGCTCTGGGCGCTGAACCCCATCGCGGAAGCGGTTGCTCAGGAGTACCCCGGCGCGATGCTGCACACCTATATCTACGCGGGCGCGGATGGGCCGCCCGATTGGATCAATCCCGCGGCGAACATCCATTGCGAGCAGACCAACTACTGCTACAACTACGGCGTGAGCTTCCTGCGCCCGGGCGGCCCCCAGGAGCGGTTCAAGCAGAAGTTCGACGCGTGGAGCGATCTCGCCACGGTGCGCGGGGTGTATGAGTACTTCGGCTTTTACAACTGGCTCGAGGCGCTTCCCGTCAGCCTGTACCGGCTGCAGGACGAGGTTGGCTACTACAAGGCGAACAACGTCCACGGGTTCTACTCCGAGACCCAGCAGCGGTGGGCGACGAACCACCTGCTCTACTATGCTTTCAGCCGGGTGTGGTGGGATCACACCACCGATGTCCCGGCCATGCTTGATGAGTTCTTCCGACTCTTCTACGGACCCGCCGAACAGCCGATGCGCGAGTTCTACCTGGCGCTGGAAACATCCGGCGGACCTGACCGGTATGTGAGCGGAAACGAGTTCGACCTGTACATGCTCTACCCGAAGACGTTGCGCGACAAGTGCCGGGCGTGGCTTGACGAAGCGGCGGAACTTGCCGTAGACGACGCAAAGGTGAGGGCGCGGATTGCCTTCGTCGAACTGGGCTGGGAGTATACCGAGAAGCACCTGGACGCCATGGACGCCCATCAGGCATTCAGGAGGGATCCGTCGCCTGAGAACCGCGCCGCTGCGCGGGATGCATGGGAGGCGTACGTCGCGTGCTTCGATCAGTACGCGGGAACACACGCCTTCGACGAGGGCGACCTGCGGAGCTTCCGGGCACGAGCCGAGAAGCAACTGGCTGCCTATCGCCTGGACCTCGCGGACCTGCCACCGGGCGAGATCAGCTACAGTGACACCTTCAACACAGGCGGGAATGCTCGGCTGCATGGGACGGTGCAGGGCTTCTACGACGGCACCTGGGGGCTCTGCTTGCACCCGCGCGGGCAGGGATCGCTCACCTACGAACTCGGCGCGCAGAACGGACACAGTCTGGCCGAGTTGCGGGTGTTCCTCTACACTTCGCGGCCTGAAGGAACGACGGCCGTGGTGGAAGTCTCTCTGGACGGCGAGAACTGGTCGCCGTTGGCCGAGAATCGGGCGCTGTCGTGGTATGATGAACTCGATCTGACTGATACAGTCACGGGTAAGGCCCGGTGCTTCCTGCGCGTCCGGTATGCCAGCGAACTAGACCGGGATGTCGCCCTCGTACATGGGATCAGGATTGGCGGGAAAGTCGAGTAACCCCAGTGAGTGGCAAGGCATTCGGGCAGAAATGGCGAGTACAGGCAGTGGATCGCGCACGGCGCGGCCTGCAATCGCCGAGCCGTTGCCTTGCGGCAATGCAGACGAACAATCCAGCGGGTTCCAGGAGGCCACATGACCCCTCGTGAGCGTTTCCTCGCCGTCGCAAAGCGCCAGCCGGTGGATCGCATGCCATACTCATTCGGAGGCCCGAGGGCGTCGACGTTCGCGGCCTGGCGCAGGCAGGGCCTGTCCGAGGAGCAGATGCGCAACTGGGGCGAGTTCGTCGGCGCGGATGGCACCATGGGCATCGGCAAGCTCTACTGCGGGCCGGTTCCCCCCTTTACCGAGATCGTCATCAAAGAAGAAGGCAATTATCGCTGGTGGCGCGATCACTGGGGGGTATATCGGAAGGACGCCATCCACCAACCCACTGAAGGCTTCGTCACCCGCAGCTACATCGAGCACTTCGTGAAGGACTGGGCGACATGGGAAGAGATGAAATCCCATTTCGACCCGCATTCGCCCGAACGCACTGGGCCGGGTGGCGACGGTGCGCCGCTGACGGACCTCAACCCCAACAAGTACCGGCATGTCGGCGACGGGCCGGGCTGGACGGCGTATGTGGACAAGGCCAATGCGAGCGAGTACCCCGTGGTGGTGGTGGTCCCGTGCCTTTACTGGACGCTGCGGGACATGTGCGGCTTTGAGGGCCTGTCGATGCTCTTCTACGACCAGCCGGACCTGGTGCACGACATGATGGAGTTCTGGACCTGGTTCCTGATCGAGCTTCTGGACGAGCCGCTGTCGGCGATCAAGGTGGATCACGTGATCCTGAATGAGGACATGGCGTACAAGGGGCAGTCGATGATTTCCCCGGCGCACATGCGCGAGTTCATGCTGCCCCGGTACAAGAAGCTCTACACGTTCCTAAAGGACAAGGGCGTCGATGTCGTGGACATGGACTCCGATGGGTACAATGGGCAGATCCTGTCCGTCATGTACCCGGCGGCCATTGACGCGATTTCGCCCATTGAGATCGCGGCGGGGAATGACCCGGAGGTTATCCTGCGGGAGAACCCGGGCATCTTCATCCACGGCGGCATCGACAAGCGTGAGTTGCGGTTCGATAAGGCCCGGGCGCGAGTGGAGGTGGCGAAGCGATATAGGACCGCACGGGAGTTCGGCGGGTACATCCCCTCCGTGGACCATGGTGTGCCGCCGGACATCCCGCTGCGCACCTTCCTGTACATGGTGGAACTGCTCAAGGGATTCGCGGACGGCGAGGACATCGACACCTACGAGCCGCCGTGCGAACTTGAGAAGCAACTGGGGCCGATCGAGGAGATGTTCGACCCGCGCAAGGCCATCGCCCAGGCGTATGCGATGGGCGACGAGATGGGTGAATCATGAAGCCCGAGATTACCCGGCAGAATCGCGACCAGTTGTTCTTCAGCTACTTCATGGACTGCCAGACGCCGAAGAAGCCCGGCGGCGCGCAGGACCAGACGTGGGAGGTCGCGGAGCAGGCGGTGCGAGGCATCGTGGACCTGTTCGAGGGGGAAGGACTGGTGCACGGGCTCGGGCTGTGTACGGAGCCGGAAGTCGCCGCGAAGCAGTCGGGGCTGTTCGGAGAGATGGCCCGCCGGGGCGTATGGCAGGCAGTGCACTTTCAGGTGCGCGGGTACAGGCCGCCGGGAGCGAGTGAAGACTACGACTGGGATCGCCCGCTGTCCTTCTATGGCTACGAGGAGCAGCGCGAGGTGCTCGCATTCGCGAAGGATCACTGGGAGCAGGCGCTGGGGATACCCGCCGAAAGTTACGGCGCCTGCTGCCACATGGGCAATGACTGGACATTCCCCATCCTGGATGAGCTTGGTTACCGGCAGTGCTATGTGTCCGCACCGGGACGGTATAACCCCGACCCAAAGGTGGGGCATTTCTGGTGGGGCGCGTACCCCTTCTCGCACCACGCCGCCAGCAAGTGCCGGCTGGTCCCGGGTGACCTAGAACTGTACGAGATCACGGTTACGCGCGAGTTGACGCCGCGGGAGGTCAGGCCGGGCGTGTGGATCGTGCCAGACTATCGCCCGGAGGCCGAGTGCAGCTATGAGCAGACCATGGCGATCGCCCGGGCGTGGGTGGAGGATATGATGCGGCGCGACCACCCGGTGCTCTACCTGTTCGCCGCGACCCACAATACCTGGGATGTGGGAAACAGGGCCCACCCACGGCGGAAGGCGCTGGAGACTGCGCTCCGGGTGAGCCGGGACCTCGCGGCGGAGATGGGCCTGGAGCTTGTCCCCGCGAGCATGGCCGACATACACGAAGAAGCGGACAGGCTCAATGCGTTCTGAGTGCAGGTGAGGGCAGTCTGCTGACGAGCCGCAAGAGAGCTTCGCCAACCCCGGGCGCCTTTGCCTGTGGGCCATGGATGCCCAGCGGGCCATCCGCATCTTTGCGCGCACGAACGGCGCTGACTACACCGTTCTCGCGCCGAAGACCCAAGGGTTCGCCCGAAGCGGATGGTACGCTTTCATTGTCGTGCTCCGTGGCCCGAAGGCGCGGGTCGACGTCGACGGTGAACTCGACTTCGAGGTGACTGACGAGACCCTCGGCGGCGGAACTCTTCGCCCTGTACTCGTGGGGCAGCACCGGGGCCAAGCTCCGCAATGTGAAGTTGCGCCCTGCCGGGCCATCCATCTGCAGGAACCAGGGTGTCTTGCGTTGCCCTCGCGCGCGGCCGATGCCGCGCCTGAGAAGAAACGCGTGCATTATCCCGCCAAAATGTATATTATCGTCCGATGGCGCCCCAAAGGAGTGGCGCGCCTCCAACCACTGACAGGGACGCGATGACCATAGCCTCCGAAATCACCACAGCCACCACCAGTACCGCAGTTGAGACATCCAGGACAGGCGCCATCACCCCACGCGCGATCGCGATTGCCTTCATACTCGTGATCGCGTTCACTGTCGCCGGGTGCTTCTCGGTGCTCCTGCGTTACGAGATCATCGGCACCGGATACCTGCCCCGTGGCGCGGTCGCGCTGCTTCTGGCGCTCATCGCGGGCAATGCGGTCCTTAGGGGCCTGAAGAGCATGCGCATTAAGCCCCTTGGCGCGCAGGAACTGATGCTGATCTTCCTGCTGCTCATGGTCGTCGGGGCGATTGCGGGTCAGGAGTTCGCTCAGCACTTCTACCTGAAGCTTGTCGGCCTGGTCTACTACGCGACACCCGATATCGCGCCGCCGGACCTGTACCTGGACAAGCTGAACCCCATGCTGCTTCCGGACACGGACCCGGAAGGGGTTGTTGCGCGGTGGGCGCATGAGGGCCTGCCTCCGGGGCAGGTGATGCCCTGGCGCGCGTGGGTGCGGCCCCTGCTAATCTGGACCCCGTTCTTCCTGGCGATGTACTGGATGGTCCTGTGCTTCGCCGCCACGATGGCTTGGCGGTGGGAGCAGGAGGAGAAGTTGCTTTACCCGCTGGTCCAGGTGCCGGTGGAGATCGTGCAAGGCGAACCTTCAGCCGCCTCGTCCATGCTGCGTGATCGCCTGGTCTGGGTGGCCTTCATACTGCCGTGCATCCACTACACCCTCCAGGGGCTGCATGGCTACTGGCCCGAGATCCCCTTCATCAATCTCGAGCAGGATCTGAAGGTGCGGTTCACCGGGCCGCTGGCCGCTTTCAACGGCATATTGCTTTACATGCGCATGGACATGATCGGCATCGCCTACCTGCTGTCCTCTGAAGTCAGTTTCTCGCTCTGGTTCTTCTACCTGTTCCGCCGCATCCAGTTGTTCACCCGTCTCGCCTTTGGCATCACGTCCAACTCGAACCCGTTCTTCACACTCCAGACGACCGGCGGCTACATCGTTCTGGCCGCGGCATTGCTGTACTCGGCGCGCGAGCACCTGCGTCGGGCGCTGGCGATTGCCTTCGGCTTAGTGCGGCGTGCCCCGGACGAACCGGACGCACAGGAGCCCTACCGTCTTGCGGTGTTCGGCTTCCTAGGCGCCTTCGTGTTCCTTGTCTGGTGGTGCAGCTATTTCGGAATGAACACCGTCTGGGCCGTGGCCCAGTACGTCTTCTTCCCGCTCGTGGGCATGGTGGTGGCGCGGGTTATCTGCGAAGCCGGCATGTTCGTCTACAGCGCGCCGATTGGCGGGTATACCGCGGGGTATAACGAGGCTCTGTTCACGCTCTTCGGTGTCAGGCGCATCGGCACGATGAACGTCACCCTGATGACCATGACAAGCTGGTGCCAGATCCGGTCCACGGCCACGCAGAACTCGGCGTCGGTCTTCCAGGGCTACCGCATCGGTTCCGAGATGGGTGCGCGGCGCGGCGACATCATGCTCCTGTCCATCGCGGCGGTGGCGCTGGCGCTCATCGCCTGTCACATTACGGCGCCGTGGATCATCTACAACTATGGCGCGCCGAAGCTCGCGGACTGGCCGAGCCGGGCAGGTCTGGACAGCACGCGCGGGCTTGTCAATCTCCTGCAAAAGCCCACAACCATGCTGCTGGGCGACTGGATGTCCCTGGGTTTGGGCGCGGTGACCACTTGGGCGCTGTTCGCTCTGCGGCGGCAGTTCATCTGGTGGCCCCTGCACCCACTGGGCTTTGTGACCTGGCTGAGTTGGCCCATCGACCGCTACTGGGTCGCGGTTTTCATCGGCTGGCTGCTGAAGACCGCGGTGTTGCGGTTCGGCGGCTTCCGTACCTTCCGGCGCCTGCGACCGGTGGCCTTCGGGTTGGTGCTGGGCATGAACGTGATCTTCACCATCTGGCTGATCGTGCACATGATCTGGCCGGGCCCACCGGCAATTCTGGTGGACTGAGAGGTCACGGGGAGTGGTGCGTGGGGGCCGGGCCTGGGTTTCCGGCACATCTCCCACGCATCCCGCGAGGAACCGAACATCGGCCTGAACGTCCTCGCGGTGTCGCATGCGCTGTATCGGTGAGGGCCAGGGGCCTATTCCGTCTGGTCGTCGGTGAGGTATCGGTCGTGCTGATCTGCCAGATCGGACGGCCCGCCGGGAAGCACCCTGGCCATCGCCTTGCCGCGCTTCGTGATCTCGCACCGCGTTGGCCGATCTGTCCTGCGGATGAAGTGATCAACACTCCGGCGCACGAGATCGGCCACAGGCACCTCAAGCTCTGCGGAGGCACGTCTGGCGGCACCTACTGTCTCGCCGGGTTCTTCACTTACCCCTTCAACCCCGTCATCACGATTCCTCGCACGAAGTATCTCTGCCCCAGGATGAACACCAGCAGCACCGGGATGATGACCATCACGGACGCCGACATGAGCAGCGTCCAGTCCGTGCTGTAGCGGCCCATGAAGGTGTGCAGGCCCAGCATCAGGGGCTTGCGGTGGTCGGAGTCGATCATGATCAAGGGCCACATGAAGTTGTTCCAGGTCTGCAGGAACACGAAGGTGGTCAGGGTCGCCAGTGC
>JAGPGE010000252.1 GCA_018056145.1 Armatimonadota bacterium | reverse complement strand
ACCGCGCCGGTCGTCCATCGGGTGGCCCTGGGGGACTGGCATCCGAACTCGGGCCGTATCGAGTTCGGTGCCTGTACCCAGGGCCGTGTCTGGCGCGATGCCGGTTCCCCCCGCGGTCTGTCGTCGCCGTGCTTCCTATCCCCGCGTGCTCACGTACGGCACGTCCTGCTGAGCATAGTCCATCCCGAACTCATCCAGGAATCCCATGCACATCATGAGCTGGTAAGCGACACGTGTGTTGAGGTCCAGCGTGCGCGAGGTCTCGATGCTGGTGGCGGGCACTCGCAACCACTTCCACGCCGCATACGTCGGGCACCCCTTGAACGCGATCGGGAACAGCACGAACCTATGCAGCGGGGTAGGAATGTCGGGGTTCACCCGGTCAAGCGCCCGTTGCATGAGCGGGTCGAGTTCGCGGAAGTCGTACACCAGGCTTTGGCCATATCGGCTGGGGTCTAGCACGTGGAAATCCAAGGACTCATGGAGAGTCAGCAGCAGGTCCGGCTTGTAGGCGACCACCGCTTTGCGCCAGATCTCAAAGGCCAGCCGCTCCATACTTGTGCCGTTCTCTTTTCCGGGGAACATCGAGTTCATGTTGCCGGGGTACGCCCGCACATTGCGGCGGATGGCCTCAATGTGCGCCTCGGGCAGGACAACCAGTCTCCCGCTCATGCATTTCCAGTTGGCGATGCGTCTTGCCGCCAGGTACCCCGCCGGCTCGTTCCCGTGCAGCCCGCCGATGATCACGATCGTCGGCCCGGGCGCTCCCGAAGAGCGCTCATACAGCTTCGTCGCGTATGGTGTGCCTTCCATGATGCCGGTGGAACGCACCACATCGGCGCGGCACAACCCGGGCAGGGCTATCAGCAGCAGAAAGAGCAGGCGCGGGCGGTTCGGCACGCGAGCGGTTCCACCCTGGACGATGCACTGGCTACGGTCATGCCGTCCCGTCCAAGAACGCGTCTCAGTGGTTTGGAGTTTCCGCCTTCGTCTCTACCGCTGAGGCTCAAGCCACCTGTCCAGCCACGCGAAGGCCTCGTCCTGCATCTCCGCGTTGAACTCGTGCGGGCCGTCGTAAGTGATGCCGCGGAACTTCTCGGGCACCCCGGCCTTGGCGTACACCCGGGCCATCTTGTCAAACGCCGCATGCACTCCGTCCAACGGGAACAGTGCGTCGCGGGTCCCGTTGATCACCATCAGGGCCCCGGGCACGGTCATGGATGCGATGTCAGGCAGATCCATGTGGCGGTACATGCCGGGGATCACCTTCATGAAACCGATACTGGTGAGATGGTTCTGCAGCATCGATTCGTAGGTGCTCATCCAGCCAACTACAATCGCCGCCTTGATGCGCGGGTGCAGGCCCGCCAGATGCGCCGACCGGAATCCGCCCACAGAAAGCCCACAGCACGCGATGCGCTCCGGGTCCACCTCCGGCCGGGTGGCGATGTAGTCCACGGTGCGCAGGTCGTCGGTGAACATAACCCCGGACCAGGTGATCCCCGCTTCGAACAGTCCCGTGGCGGTGATGGTCGTTCCCGCCCCTGAGCGCCGGTTGAAAGCCGCCACGTCCTCCTCCGTCATCTTCTCACGCTCGTGCCAGGCAGGCGGGTCTCCCGGCATGAGCATCCTTCTTTCGCCCCAGTAGAACATGTCGATGGCGATGACCACATAGCCGCGCTTGGCAAGTTCATCCCCCACCGACCGGCCCGAGTAGGCCATCTCTTTGAACTTCGTGAGCGCGGGGTGCTCGCCGGGAAGCCCGATCAACTTCTCCTTGCCCCAGACGAAGAACGCGCCGTGGTCATGCAGGAGCACCACCGCCGGGCGGGGTCCGGAGAAGCCTTTTGGGACCAGAACATACGCTGGAACGCGAATGTCCGGCGTGGTGTTGAAAGCGATCTTCTCGCGCATGTACTCCCCGCAGTCCACGCGTTCCAGCACTTCGGCGTTCGGGTCGCATTCCGGCGGAGAGTACTGCAGAAGCTCCAGCACCTTCGCCCGGCCCTGGGCCTTCCACGCTTCCACGTCGCTGAACCGGTCATTGAGGAACGACAGGTCCAGCGGGGAGCCGTCGGCGGTCGCGCGCACGAAGGGATACAGGCTGCCCATCTGCGCGTTCGGCACTTCCGGCTGCTGCGCGGAACAGGCGCAAAGTAGCAGCGCGATCAAAGCAGTGGCCAGCAGCAGGGATGTCATGCGAGGTTTCCTCCCGTGACCAGACTAGGTTCGGCTTCGGGGAAACGGGTACAGGCACCGAGTTCGGATGGGGCTCGAACCCGGATGCCAGTCCCCCGCTCTCCATCTCTCTATTCCGCAATCTCCCACGTGTACTTCCTGCCGTTGGTGCGCGGGTCGGAGTTGTCCGACGTCGAGAACCACAGGCCTGTCACCCAGTGGGAGTAGTGCCCGTTCCCCTTCTCTCGCACGTCCACATGGGGCGCGTGGGCCGGACCAAGCTCTTTGCCGTCCTCGTACAGCCGCAGCGTGGATGCCGGACCGCCCGGCACCCCATCCCCCGGATACCGTGGCCCCAGCGGATACGTGTAGCAGTGGCCCAACTCGCCCGTGATCTTCCCCGGAACCAGCGTTCCCCGCAGCGGCAGCCCGTACCGGTAGCCGCTCTCATCGATCATCCGGTAGCCCGGCGCATGTCCACTCTCGCCGGTCTTCGACACCCAGTCCAGGTAGTCCAGGTTCAGCCCGGTCCCGTCCGGGTTGCGCAGGCGAACAGCGTGCCGGCCTGCACCCAACCTAACCGCGACCGGCTCTCCCCCCTCTCCCCGGAGAGACGAGTACGCCCAGTTGTCCGCGCCCTGGGAGCCGTACCCGCCCGAAGACGGGAACTGCATGGTCGCTTCCTTTCCGTCGACGCTCAGGACGCGCGCGGCGTTCTCGGGCGTTGCATAGCGGGCTACCAGGAAGTACTCACCTTCCTGCGGGATGTCCAGTTCCCATTCCAGCCAGTGATCCTGGGTGTTCCAGTGAGACAGCGAAAGCCCCGAGGCATTGAGCTTGTCATTGCGCACCTGTATATCGCCGCCGCCCTGGTCCACGAAACCCTCGCACTCGGTCCGCAGGACAAGCCCCCATTTTGCGAGCCCGAAGTCACCGGGCGTCGGGGGCATCTGCACCGTACGCTTCGCGGATGCCTCATTGCCGTCAGCATCCCGTACCGTGAGCGTCACGGTCACGGGCCCGCTCTTCGCGAGCGCATGTTGGACCTGCTGACCAGTAGCCCGCTGCCCCCCGATGTCCCACGTGCATTCAGCGATCTCGCCCGCCGCAGCGACTGAGGGCTTGGCATCCAACTCGAGCACCGCACCTGCCTCGGACTGGCGCGCCATCCAGGTGAAGTCCGCCCGCACCTTGCTCAGCAAATTGATGCGAGCATAGGTAAGGCCGGGCATTCCGCTGGCCTGTCCGAGAACCTCCAGCACTTCACTCGGGGGCGATCCGCCACGTTCAGTGGCAGTCATGAAACTCGTGAACGGGGCCTGCAGGGGTACGCGCACCGGTGTGCCCACGGTCCCGTCAGGGAGAAGCTCGACCACGCGATTCTCCGCGATGCCCTTCCCGGTCTCATCGGCGCCGGAGCAGTAGTAGAAGACGAAGAGCCTGCCGTCAGGTGTCTTCTGGAAGCGCGCGTAACCGGGAATCACTGACGACTTCCCCTCGCCGCCCTCGGCGATGGTCGTCCGCTGCACCACCTGCCCCCTATCCACCACACAGGTCTCCAGTGAGTACGTGATGGGGACCTCCGGGAAGAACTTGTCCCGCACCTTGGGGTTCCAGACGCTCTGATCCAGCCACAGGAGGTGGGCCCGGCCGCCCTCGTCCACCGAGATATCTAGGTTTGTAATGTGCCCCGCGGTCTTCTCCCGGCTGGCTATCTCGATCCACTCGCTGAATGGCTCACTCGCGATGTCCGGCGTCCAGACGTAGAACAGCCGCCGGAAGTCGTAGTCCCAGGTGCGCCCGTTGTTCAGTTCCAGCTTGTACTCGCGCCATGCCTTCACGGGCTCGATGATGTCACTGATGGCCATGACATGCGCCGCACGGTTCTTCAGCGCCACCACCGGGTAACACAGCCGGATCGGTTCCGGCACCTCGTAGTCCACGCCCATCGGGAAGACGAGCCTGCCGCAGCGAGACCAGTTGCCCTCCCGGTCGCGGAAGCTCCAGTGCTGGGCCTCGTGCAGCAGGATATTGAGCAGCAGGAGCTCACGTGCGGGTCCGTCCGCCGCGAATCCCCGGTACGAGTGCTCGGTGAACCCAGGCGAACCCTCCCACGCCGGCAGCAGCACCTGCGGCGGATCCATGGGTGACGCGGCCGAGAACTGGAGCACCTGCGGCTGCGCCGGACCATTGTAGGCGCCGGGCTCTGTAAGCGTCGGGTTGGCCGAGATGAACAGCCGGCCGTCCGGGAAGGCGCCGATGGGGCAGCCCTCGCGCGTACGGCCTGTCGGGTCAGCCTGCATGAGTTCCCAGCCTCTCTCGCCGCGCCTGAAGAGCATCCAGCGCGTGTTGTTCAGCGGCTTCTGGTCCTTGAGGGTCTCCAGGCCGCTGACGAACACATCATCGCCGATGCGGGCGATGCACGTTGACCCGTAGCACCACATCGGTCCCGCGCCGTTGTCCGCCGGCTCGTAGGTGTACACCGTCTCCTGGACTTCAACCGCGGGCAGCAGGGGCTGCTGTGCATGTGCGGTCATCGCGAAAGTCACTCCCAGTATCATCGCGGCGGCGCAGTGTTTCATCACTCGAGGCCTCCGTCTTCTCATGCTTCGGCGATGAGGACCACATCATGCGTGCCGGCTGGCAGGGCAATGAAGGCCCAGTGCGCGCCGAACTCTCGGGCCATCCGGACCGGCGCGCATTCACCGTCCACCGTCGCCGACACCGCGGGTGTTTCGCCAATGCAGACCTTCACCACGAAGCCGCCTGCGTAATCGCAGGTCGCCCGAAATCGCACTCCTCCGTACTCCTCGCGCGCATTCTCAACCGTTGCATCTGCCCTGGCCAGCCACCACCTGGCCAGTTCGTCACTGCCCATGAACACGCAGGTTGCCCTGCGCTCATCCAGGTACCCTAGCAACTCATCCACCGCAGCCCGGCAGGCAGGGAAGGTCGCCAGATAGATCGGGTGGTAGAAGAACCCCAGGGTCAGCCTGTACCGCAGGGCCAGGTCCACGGCCTCGTGGAGTTTCGCCGGGTCCGTCTGATCCCGCAGATATCCCACCTCGTACGCCCCGATATGCTCCTCCACGAAGTCGATGCGCTCGTTCCCGTGCCGCCAGTCATCCCAGACGCGTCTCGGGAAAGCGGTGCCGAAGGACAGGTCAGTATTGTTCACCGGGTTCACCGGCGGCGAAATGAGCCCCATCCAGCTGTTGTCGCCGAGTTGTCCCTCTTCGGCCATCCACCGCGCTGGTTCGCACCATCCCACCCAACGGACCCAGTGGTTCACCGAACACACCGCCGGGCGCCCGAAGACCTCCTTGAACAGGGCCGACTGCCGGCGCACATCCGCCTGCGTAAATCCGGTCGGGTGGTCAAACCCCGCCATGAAGTCATAGTGCATCGAGAGTTCGTGGCCATTGCTCTCGATGTGCTGGATTTCATCAGCGCTCAGGGCGAATTGACCGTCCACCGGCATGCAGTTGATGTGGTAAGGCAGCCCGCGGCTGTGCATGAAATCCGAGGCCGCCACCTGGTACGCCGGAGTGCCCTCGTCGTCGCCTCCGAAAGAGATGAGGGCATCGGCCACTTCGCCATCCACCGGCGGAATCTGGTGGATCATCGGCACCGGATGCCGGCCGATCATGTTCTGCAGCAGTATTTGGAGTTCGTCGGTGTACCCAACTTCCCGCTGGTTTTGCGCGATGAGCCGCGCATCCATCGCGCGCAGATAACCGTCTCCGTCGAAGTCCGCCTCCACCGGGCGGCCCTGGTGGATCGCCCACATTGTCTGCGACAAGTCGAAGGCGAAGTAGAACGCCTGTCCCTTCCCGAGGGTGCGGCTGGTGACTGCCGCGAGATCGGTGGGCAAAGCCGCCTTGCCCCGGCCGGGATCGTCGGGTGAGGGCTGCAGCAGCCGCGCCACCGTCTCGCCGTCGCGCAGGGTCACGAGACGGACCGGGGACACCGCAATCAATGGCTGGTCCGGATGCAGTTCCGAATGGATGCCCTGCGTGAGCGGTGTGTCCAGCAGTTCCAGATAGGCGCAGATGCTGAACTCATCGGGACGCTGGCGCCACCAGTCCTCCCCGGCAATTCCGAAGACCTCGTTCAGTCCCTCGCAGGCGAACCCGATGAGCGTGCCTCCGCCGGAAACCCAGTCCGTGAGAACTGAGGCGGCCTCCGGGCTGATACGTGCGCGATCCATGCCTCCCACGATAAGGACGCGGTACTCGGACAGGCGCTCTGGGTCAGTCAGGAGGGCAGGCGGCAGAGGGTCCGCGCTGACCCCCATCCGATTCAGGATCTCCTCGCAGTACCGGTGCCAGTAGTTGCGCCCGCAGGCGTTCATTTCGGCGTGGAGATCCGCGTCGTAAGTCCAGGCGACCCTCAACGGGGTAGCGGCCGCCATCAGCCCAGCCTCCCTACCGCCTTGTGGAGGCGCTCCGCGTCGGCCTTCACGGCGTCTTCAGCCTGGAACGGGTAGGCCAGCATGATCCGCGGGAAGAGCGCCTCCGCCTGCGGGCAAAGCCCTGGCGGGTACTGGTTGCCCGTTCCCTGGTACAAGGGGCAGTCCAGCGGGCAGCCCCGCCCGTAGCCCATCCGGTTCTCGATCAGGGGGTGGTCGTAGGCGGGCATATTGGTGTACCCCAGGCTCACACCGCAACCCTCCTCCTGCAGGACCCGGGCGAAGTCCTCTCTCCGAATGCCTCGCTCCGCGCCGTTGAAGTTGGCGCCCCAGAGGTGGAAGGTGTGGTCCGAACCACTTGGTCCCCGCTGCAGGGAGATCCACTCGCAGTCGGCAACAGCGGCATCGTACGAAGCCGCGTTGCGTTTCATCGTTTCGATGTAGCCTGCAACGGCTTCCAACTGCGCCAGCCCGATTGCCGCGATCGGCTCGGTCATGCGGTAGTTGAAGTGCAGCCCGTGGGCCACCGAGAGGAAGGTGGGCGCTCCGGCATGCAGAGCCAGTTCCCTCGCGAGATCTTCGCGGTTCGTGATCGCCATTCCGCCGTCGCCCAGGCCAAGCTGCTTGCTGGCCTGGAAACTGAAGGAGCCGATGTCGCCCCAGGTGCCCACGAACTTGCCCTTGTACTGGCACAGCACCGCGTGGGCGCAGTCTTCGATAACCAGCAGGCCGTGGCGGTGGGCTATCTCCACGATCCTGTCCATCTCCGCCGCAAGACCGCAGACGTGAGTCACGATGAGCGCCTTGGTGCGGTCGGTGATGCGGGCTTCAATGCAGTCCGGGTCCATGTTCCACGTGACCGGGTTCACGTCTACGAACACTGGCACCGCGTTGTTGTACATCACCGCCATGGCCCCGAATACGCACACCGGATCGCACAGCACCTCATCCCCCGCACCGGCGCCTGATGCAATCACAGAAGCGTGCAAGACGGACATCGCCGAGTTCATCGCGACCCCGTGCTCAGCGCCATGCGCATCCGCGAACGCCTTCTCGAATCTTGCGGTGAACTGTCCGCCGCCGAGACAAGATAACTGCCCTGACTCCAGCACCTGCCTGAGGTTCTCAAGCTCACGTTCGCCGAAACTGCGCACGGGCATGCGGCCACCTCCGAGGGGTTCGCCTGGCGTCGCGGGTGGACTTCCGGCAAGGTATTCGTCCTGGTGTCGCCAACTCCCTGCCTGCATCTGCGCGAGCCTGTAGACCAGACGCTTTTACCTCGCCGGGGAGCGCACCCTCCGGTTGGGCGTGCTTCTTGGTCGAACAGCCTATACC
>JAGPGE010000251.1 GCA_018056145.1 Armatimonadota bacterium | reverse complement strand
GCCTAGTGCCCCACGCCAAGCCGCGTCACGGTTGCCTAGTCATCACCATGGGAGATGCCGCCTGGACCGAGGGCATCAAGCTCGTGGCCGAACTGCGCAAGGCAGGAGTCGAGGCGGAACTGGATTACCGCCAGCGGTCCATGCGGGCCCAGATGAAATTCGCGAACAACTATGACTTCGCCACTGTAGTACTCCTGGGTGAAGATGAGATGTCCCGCGGGGTGATGGGCTTGCGGGACCTCGAGACGGCGGAGCAGGTCGAGGTAACGCGCGAGGAACTGGTTGCAAGACTGCAAGGCAGGTGAGCCGTTGATCTGTCCGGCTTGCGGTCAGAAGGTGGACGACCCTACCGGGTCCAGCGCGTGCCCTCTGTGTGGCGCGCATCTGATGGCCGGTCGACGCGAGGTCACCACTCTCTATCTTTTCACGGGGGCATTCTTCGCGTCGCTGCTGGTGTACGGCGCGATCGTCTTCGTGATGGAGTCCACCGTCCAGCGCGTAGAGCCGGGCAATCCCGCGCTCCGGTACATTCTCAGCGGGATGAGCGTGCCTCTGCTGGTGGCGATTGTGGCCGTTGAGCGCTATCTCCTGCGGGCGGAGACCGTCGCGGCGGTTCGCACCTGCGCCATCATGCAGGCGGCATTCGCGGAAGCCATCGCCCTGTACGGGCTGGTGCTCTATTTCACCGGCCAGAACCTTGAGTGGTTCGTGCTCCATCTCGGCCTGGCGGCGGCCGGGTTCTTCTACTTGGCCACGCGCGTTCCGCATTACGCCCGGCTGATGGAGAAGTACATTACCCAGAGCAAGCAGGGCGGCCAGTAGATCCGGCCGTCTTCGCCATACCCATGCACCCACGGAGGGCCTGCAATGTCCGAACCCACTTTCCTCAAGCGCACCCAGCGGTGCGGCGAATTGCGCGAAGAGCATGTCGGCCAGGAGGTCATCCTGAACGGCTGGGTCCACCGCTGGCGTGATCATGGCGGCGTTATCTTCATCGACCTGCGCGACCGCTATGGCATTGTGCAGGTGGTTTTCGATCCGCAGGATGCCCCGGAGGCCCACGCACTCGCCCACCAGATGCGCAGCGAGTTCGTGGTCGCCGTCTCCGGCGTGGTCCAGCGCCGGCCGGAGGGCACCGAGAACGCGAGCATGCCCACGGGTATGGTGGAAGTGCGGGTGGGGAGGGCCGAGGTGCTCAACGCCGCCGCGACGCCGCCGTTCTACATCGCCGACCAGACCGAAACCGATGAACTGGTGCGCATGAAGTACCGGTACATCGACCTGCGCAGCGAGCGGATGCAGCGCAATCTGGCGATCCGCGCCAAGGCCACTTCCGCCGCGCGCCGATACCTGGACGGCCTCGACTTCATGGAGATCGAGACCCCGCTGCTCTTCCAGCCCACCCCTGAAGGCGCTCGGGACTACCTGGTGCCCAGCCGCGTGAACCCCGGGCGGTTCTACGCACTGCCCCAGTCGCCGCAGATTCTAAAGCAGCTTCTCATGGTCAGCGGTGTGGACCGCTATTACCAGATCGCCCGCTGCCTGCGGGACGAGGACCTCCGCGCCGACCGGCAACCCGAGTTCACCCAGGTGGACATCGAGATGTCCTTCGTGGAGCGCGACGACGTGATGAACATGGTCGAGGGCCTGTTCTCCGCCATGTTCCGCGAGGCCCTGGGCGTAGAGATCGAGACTCCCTGGGTGCGCCTGAGCTATGCCGAATCCATGGCGAAGTACGGCACCGATAAGCCGGACCTGCGCTTTGGGATGGAGTTCGTAGACCTGGGCGATATCGTAAAGGATGCGGATTTCAAGGTCTTCCGGACCGTGCTCGCCACCGGAGGGCAGGTCAAGGGCATCTGCGCGAAAGGCTGCGGCGGATACCCGAGGGCGCAACTGGACAAGCTCACCGAGTTCGCCCAGAGCCACAAGGCCAAGGGCCTGGCGTGGATGCGCGTGACGGAAGAGGGTGTGGACTCCCCCATCGCCAAGTTCTTCACCGAAGAGCAGCTTTCCGCGATCCTCAGAGCCTTTGGGGCTGAGACCGGTGACCTGCTGCTCATGGTGGCGGACAGTCCCGCAGTCGTTGCCGAAGCGCTGGACTGGCTCCGGCGGGAGATGGCGCGGCGGGAAAACCTGATCCCCGAGGGCGTCTACAAGTTCGCGTGGATCACCGACTTCCCCATGTTCGAGTGGGATGAGGAAGAGAAGCGCTGGGACGCAATGCACCACCCTTTCACCATGCCGCATCCCGAAGACTGGGAGCTGCTGGAAAGCGCCCCGGGCAAGGTGCGCGCACTGGCCTATGATGTGTCCCTCAACGGCAATGAGGTCGCCGGGGGCAGCATCCGAATCCACCGCCCTGACATCCAGGGTAAGGCTTTCGCGGTGCTGGGGATCGACGAGGAGGAAGCGGCGAAGCGGTTCGGTTTCCTGCTGGAGGCCTTCAAGTACGGCGCGCCGCCCCATGGCGGGATCGCTCTGGGCCTGGACCGCACCGTGGCGATCATGTGCAATGAGGACAGCATCCGCGACGTCATCGCGTTCCCGAAGACCCAGCGGGCCCAGTGTCTCATGTCAGGCGCGCCGGGCACCGCAGACGCGAAGCAGATCAAGGAACTGCACATCAAGCTGGACATGCCCGTGAGCATATAGGCTTGGGCACGACATCCCCGGCGCGGATACTTCCGGGCCGGGGATGCCATGCCGAGCTGCGCAAGACAGCCGATTTGGGGGCATCAGGTGGGAAGACGCCCCAGGCGGAACAAACTGGATAGCCCTGGGGAAACAGGCGCCGGGCCGGATAAAGCGACGCCTCCGCCGGGCCTGCTCGTGCTGGTGAACTTCGCGCTGGTCGTGATGGTTCTCGGAACTGTTGGCACCGTCTACTTTGGGCTCGGCTATGCGCGTCCCCGTGACCCGAGCGTACGGTCCGCCCGAATCCAGGACCTCGATCCCCGCCGAAACCCCGCCGACCGGGCAATCATCGACTCCGATAAGCCCCCCGAGCCACCCCGGTCATCACGTGGTCCAAGCTTGCATGTGCGCCGCGGGCTGCTGCTGTCCGTTGCGTTCCTGGCTGCGGGACTGGGCTTGGCTTTCCTCGGCGCGACCCAGGAGCACCTCGAACCCATCGTCAAGGCGCGCCGGAATGGGCTGCCGCCGCCACGCCAAGAGATCCTCAAAGCGCTGCACAACCTGGCGATGGCACTCGCCATGGTGATCGGCGTCGCTGGTGCAACCGGCTACCTCATGGCGGAAGGGGCCCAGTCGCCGTATCGCGACCTGCGAATTCCCGCGGCGATGGTGCTCCTCGCTGCCGTCGCGGCCTTGATGGCCCTCCAGCGCTGGACGCCATTCGCCAACGGGTCCCCGCCGGGCTACGGGAGACGACGACCACCCGGAGGCTGAGACTGCGACCTCAGTCCCACCCCAGCGTCTCGAGCCCGTCCGCCTTGACTCGGAAGCGCTTCACACGCACTGCGCTGCCGCTGCCCTCTTCGTAATAGATCACGAGGATTGTCCCGTCTTTCAGTTCCACCGTCGCCGGGTATGCGCCGCCAACGGTGTCAATCAGGTACGGTCCCTGCCAGGTGCGGCACTCGTCGCGGCTGATATACATCGAGGTCTGGGGCACGCGCTGGGTCATCACGATTACGTCCGTGCTCAGGCGGTACAGGTGGGGTGCGTGGCCTTTGAAGCCGATGTCATACGCCGGGCTCCAGGTCAGCCCCATGTCCGTGCTGGTTGCATAATGCATGTTCACCGAACTGCTGCGCAGCGCCGCCCAGAGGATGCCGTCGCGGCAGAGGATCACGTCGGTCTCGGCGTCTAGGTTCAGCGTTTTCTCGCGCCCGATCGGCACCGGCTCGGACCACGTCTTCCCGCCGTCGGTTGATCGTGCCACGCCGCCATAGCTATACCCGTTTTCGCTGCGATACGTTCCCAGAAGCAGGGTGCCGTCGGGCATCTCGCGAACCGGCGCGGAGCAGACCCAGGGCTCGGGGGCGAACTGCACCGGAGTGGTGTCCCAGGTCTTCCCGCCGTCGTTTGAGAAGACCGCTTCGGCGCCCCAATGCTTGTACCCCCCGCCCTCCTTGGGCATGAGCGAGAAGAATGTGCAGACCAGCCGGCCGTCCTTGAGCTGCGCGATGTGGGGGTCACGGTTGTCCCGGTCGTCGTCGAAGAGGATCTCCGGCGCGGTCCACGTGCGTCCTTCGTCGCTGGAGCGCACCGTGCAGATGCGCCCACCCTTCGGCCATTCGTCGGTGGGCACGGACACGTGCCCGTACCCCGCATAGAAGACGGCGATGATGTCCCCGTTGAGCATGCGGCAGGCGTCCGGGAAGGCCTGATACGATCCGGCGGCTTGGCCGCGTGAGATGACCTTGTGAGGCGGGGTCTCGTCCTTCAGCGTCTCCGGCATTTCGGCGGCCACTCCCTCGATCTTGAGATTGCGGAACTCGGCGCTGCCCTGGCTGGTACCCAGGCCAACGTAACCGGCCTTGAGATTCGGGTCAGTCGCCCGCAGCACCTCCTGGTCGTTTACGAATGTAGTGATGGTCTCACCGATGCAGTCCACCTTGACGCGGAACCATTCGCCGTCGGGCAAGTTGCAGGCCGCTCGCGCTATCTCGCCCCAGCTATTGCCCGGTGTGGAGCGCACCAGAATCACGTTATTGCTGCGCGTGTCTAGATGCAGCCAGTAGTACGACATGGTTCCGGATGCCCGGAACAGAACGGCAGCCGCGCGTACGCCGGGGCCCTCGACCTTGACGTTGGCTTCGAACGTGATCGTCACGTCGCTGAACGCGCCCGCGGTGAGGATAGCCTTCGTGCCGCCGTCCGTTGAAGTCTGTGCCAGCGTACCCTCCCCCATCTTCCAGTCGCCTTCGACGAAGGTCCACTGGGTCTCGTTGCCCGGGGCGAAGACCGGCTGAACCACGGTCTGCGCCGTGGCAATGCCGCCAGTCACCATGATCATGGCGAATCCAAACAGCAATGTGCGCGTCATCCACCGTTCCCCTCTCGGTACAGCCGGACTTCGTCGATTTCCACACGATCAGCGCCGTTTGTGGCCAGCACCGTGATGAGCACTTCCGCCACAGGCACGGTGAGACCTTTCGGCGCGCGGTGAACGGCGAGGCGCTGGTAGTTGCCCGCGACCTCAGCCCACAGACGGCGCGAACCATCCTGCAGCACCACTTCGATGCGGTAATCACGGGCGCATTCGGGTGCGCGGTGGAAGGCAGGCATGTTGAAGTAGGAGCGGTGGAAGTTGAGGCCCCAGGCGACCTGGACGGTGTGCAAGGGGTGCGGTGCGGCGAGGACCAGCCGCAACCACTGTGGCGCTGGACCAGCGGAGACCCAGACATTGGGCCACTGTTCAGGGCGCGAAACCCCGTTGATGGTGTTCTCCGGCCCGTAGCACCGGCTCTGGGGCAATGCATCGGCCGCGAGTGGTTGCCAGTTCGAAAACGTCCGCGGCGCAAAGGCCAGGCGGCCATTCTCAACATACGCTGCAGTGAGGCCCGGGAGCGGAAGCCCGTCCTGGAAACGCCAGGAAACACCTTCGCAGGGCGACAGGTGGAGCCAGTACAGACCAGGCTCAAAGTCGAACTCAGGGACCACGACAACAAGGGGCACGCGAGGCAGGGCATCGACCGCCACAGGAAAGCGGCAGACCGGCTCGCGCTCGAGGGCGGGCAGGTCCCAGATATCCTCAGCACGATGCAGCGATCCCAACAGTTCCACGGGCTTTTCGTTCGAGTTGTGCAGAGCGATGCGCAGCATCTGGGGCGCGTCCGAAAGCGGTAGGATCTGCGCCGCACCGCCGGCAAGAGACATTCCCGGGCCGGGCGCAGGCGTGACCACGAGGCGCCGGGTGCTGGAGGCCTCGACGGTGCTGGTGCGCGCGAGGTCGGCGGGGTCTTCGTTGCGCACCCTTGGAATCCAGCAGTCCTGGCGCAGAAGCGATTGCTGGATCGTGTGGACGTCTGTGTTGCCCAACTGCCCGGGAGACTGGTTTCTCGCGGCGCAGTAAGCGGCGGCGGTTCCGGCTGCCTGACCGCAAACCGCCAGTGTTCGCTGGACCCGCAGCGAGTTGAAAGCAAGGCGCGAGGCACTCATGTCCCGCCCCGCGAAGAGCAGGTTGGGCACGTCTTTGGCGATCATGCTTCGCAGGGGCACGCTGTACGGGGCCACCAGGAAGAAGGTCTCCTCGGTGCCGTCGAAAGAGGGCTTCCGGTCCCTGCGCGCGATGCCGCCGCGCGTGTGGTCGTCGATGATCCAGCCGCCATACGCCACGCGGTCTTCGAAAAGCGTGCGCGCCGCGATCTCCGTCTGCGTCAGCACGTGCGCGCCCATGAACCGGCGGGACTCGCGCTTCGCCGGGAGCATCCCGACCCAGTCCAGGCTCCAATTGGCCGCGTCCGCGCTCCAGGCGCAGCGGTTCTTGATGTGATCCCAGACGCCGTACACGTGAGCCAGCAGTTCATCGCGGATGGCTTCGTTGTCTCCGATGGTCTGGAAGGGGTAACCGATCTCGATCCACCAGTACCCGCCCTCGAACCCGCGATGTGGGCGGTGCGCCAGGGACTCCTCCCCCTCGTAGATTTGGGCCCAGGAGGGCGGGGTGAAGGCCACCGGGCGGCCCTCGTCTCTCGCGCGGAAGATCAGGGAGCTGCCCAGGGTCCAGTCCCACGGCTCATCCGGCGCCATGCTCTCGCCATACTCGGCCTTCGGTTCCTGCCCGATGCGGAAAGGCACACCAGCGGCCAGACCCACCGCGCCATCCCCGGTGGCATCAATGAACAGTTGCGCGGAGATCTCCCAGAGCTTCTCGGAACCTGCCTGGTAGCCGAAGACGGAACCAATGCGCGCGCCGTCCATGCGCACGCGGCGGACAGAGGTGTTGAGCAGAAAAGTGAGGCTGGGCTCGGAGCGGGCCTTGTCGTACAGGATCAGGTCCCAGCCGGCATTGACCATCCCGTAGCCCGGCGAATGGGGGCTGGTGGCTCGCTCTTCGTTGAGGAGTTCGAGGATGATCCCGGTCTCATTGCTGGAGGGATTGTGGCTGCCCGCGCCGGAGAAGGGCACCCGCATTTCGGTGCTGCCACAGCCTCCGAAGACGGGGCGGTCATGGATGAGCACCGTCCGGGCACCCTCGCGTGCCGCTGCAAGCGCCGCGCAGTAACCGGCCATTCCACCGCCCACAACGCAGACGTCAGCGGGTTCCATCACGTCCGTGACTTCGCGTTCAGGAGGGATCATCAAGCGGCCTCGCGGGGAGTAGGTAGTCCACACGCAAGTTCCCTCATGGCCGCGCGAAGACCTGCCCTCATCGCCCCCTGAAGCAGCTACTCCATGGAGAACTCATTGACCACCGGCGGAGCCGCCCAGGCCTGCGACTGTCAATCAGTCCCACGTCCCCCACATGCGCAGATGGTCCCTCCACGCGCTCCGGTTGCGAGACCGTTAGCGGAGAAGAGCGCCTCCGACCGACACGCGGGCGACGGCAAGCGCCCTGGATGCCACGGTACTGCACGCACTGGCGGCCGGACGGCAGACCTGCCACGCCCAGTCGCGAACCCGCTGGACCGGCGTGACGCCGGCGGGGTCAAGCGGCAGTTCGAGACGCGCCAGCAGCAGGGAGCCGACGAGAACGCCGATCCCGGCGCCGGCGATCACGTCCGCGGGGAAATGGCGTGCGAGTGCGACCCGTGACACAGCGACAAGAACGCCCCAGGACCAGAAGAGGGCCGCATACCGCGGGTAGAACGCCACGCAGAAGGCGGCCACGAAGAAGGCGTTAGCAGTATCCCCAGAAGGGAACGAGTGCCATTTCCCAGCGTCGGACAGAGGGGAAAAGGCAAGAGCGAACTGTCCCGCATCCGGGCGAGCCCTGCCCACCAGGTGCTTGATGGCCTCCACGACCAGCGCCGTGACTACCCCGCCCGTCACAGACAGGCAT
>JAGPGE010000250.1 GCA_018056145.1 Armatimonadota bacterium | reverse complement strand
GCGTGGACCAGTACGCGCCCAAGATCGAGCCAGGCGGGATCGCCGTGCTGAACGTGGGCATGGGTAAGGTTGCGGTGGGCCGGGACGACGTGCGGGTGGTCGAGGTCGATGCAAACGCGATCGCGCGTGAGGCGGGTTCGGAGCGCGTGGTGAACTTGGTCTTGGCCGGCGCCTGGCTCGGACTGGTCATGCCGGAACTCATTGACAAAGCGGTGGATGCGCTGGCGCGGGTGCTGCCGGAACGCCACCACAAGCTGATTCCCATGAACGCCGCGGCATTGAGGGCCGGTGCGCAGGCGGCCGAACAGCAGGCAGGATGACAGGGAGGGTTCGACATACTCGACAACATCGACCAGATTGCTGACAAGATACGCGAGCATTTCGATACGCTGGATGAGGGTCGGGAGAACGCATATGTGATCTCCCGGCAGGTTGTGCGGGTGTCTTCGGAGGCCATCAAGCGGGTGCACCGGAAAGAGGTCCAGGGCGCCTACGAACGCCTCGCGGAAGCGGCTGAGTTGAGCCGGCAAATGGTGGCCGCGCTTGACGGCTGCGTCGAGTTGCGCTACGGCGGGTTCGTGGCGGATGCGCAGAAGGAGTACGCCGAGGCCGCGATCACCATCGCGGGAATCCAGAATGAGCCTCTGCCGGCACCTGAGGAGCTGGGAGTCGACGACGCGGCCTGGCTGAACGGGCTGGCCGAAGCGGCGGGGGAGTTCCGCAGGCATGTGCTGGATTCGATCCGCGAGGACAACATTGAGCGGGCCGAGCAGTTTCTGTCCATCATGGATGACATCTACCATCTGATCATGGGCTTCGACTACCCGAACGCCATCTCGCTGGGGTTGCGCGGCCGCTCCGATGCGGCTCGCGGGTTCGTGGAGAGGACCAGGGGCGATGTGACCAATGCACTGCGCCAGAAGCGGCTGGAGGAGCGACTGGCGGAACTGGAAGACAAGCTCGGCGGCTGATGCTCGAGCGTGAAGACACAAGAAAACCCCCGCGGCCATGGGCCTGCGGGGGTTTTCTTGTGCCGGCTTGCACCGGCTGCGGCGGCACACGCTCTGCGGGAGGGCAGATGCGTATTAGGTTGTGGTGGCCGACTCGTCGTCCGGCCCCGTCGTGGTGACCCGCGGGTCACCGAAACTGGTCCTGCTTACCTGCGTCCGCGAGGAACATGCACCCCCTCGATGAACCCGTCGTGGTGACCGTCGTCGTACCCGTCACCGTACCCGTAGCGGTATCCGGTCCTGATGCCTCTCCGGTAGCCATCGCGGTCTCCCTGCCGGTACCCGTCCTGATGGCCTTCCCTGTACCCGTACTGCTCGCCGTCCTTGAACCCGTCCTTGTAGCCCTCGTTGTACCAGTAGCGGTTCTCGCCACCGTAGTAATACGGAGAGGGCGGGTTGTAGTTGCGGTGAACAGGGGGCGGGGCCGGTCGACAGACAGGCGGCGGCGGGTTGTAGTACTGGCCCCGGGTGTTGTCCCTGATGTCATCGAGACTATCGAGGACCTCGTAAGTGACGTACCCCACCGCGAGCGCTCCCAGGATCTTGCCAAGGTCCCCTGCGTGGGCCCTCGGCGCCGCCGTGGCGAATAGGAGCAGAGCGGCCACGACGGGCAGCATGAGACGGGTCTGTGTGGCAGCAGCGGTCATCTTGTCCAGCTCCTTTCGATTATGCTGGCGGCTTTTGCCGCCCATACTACTTATCGTAGTAATTGCGCCCCTTTTTTGGGGGCCGCTTTTACGGCCCCTGGGTGCGACGCAACGGCGGTTGATCTACCTGCGTGATCCGCTGCGCTGCTCGGACAACCTTCCCATGTTGTAAGGCCCGCTCTGTTCGGAACGCTGCTCGTACTTCATGTAAGGCCATCCGGCGGTGATCGGAGTGCGGAAGTTGTAGTGGTTCTGCTTCTCGTAGTAGTACTGACCGGGCAGCAGGTCCGGTGCGCGCCTGTAGACAACGTCCGGGTTCAGGTGAGTGCCGTTACCCTTGCAGACCTTCCCGGTAGCGGGCGAGTAGTGCCCTGATCGGTGGTAGGCCCCGCACGTGCTGCACGGAAGGTAGTCTGAGAAGCGCTCTGCCTCGTACAGCGGGTATGTGGTGGGACGAGATGGCCGGTAGTAAGCTCCCGCCCCCGGACCATCGCGGAGCGTGACCTCACCATCGAAGTACCCGCGGTACCAGAGAGTTTGCGCGTTCACGGCGATGCTGCTGACGGCGATTGCGACGGTTGCCAAGGTGCTCATCAGGATGCCCTTTGTCAGAAGGCCCATTTGTCTTACACCTCTCACCCTCCTCATGCTACCGCAGATTATAGTCTTCCGATTTACTACTGTCAATAGTAGTTTTCACGTCCATAGACGCGTGGGCCCGAGCTTTGTTCAGGGGACCATGAGGAATCTTCGGGGTGGGTGGGTCGTTGAGTTCACCGGGAGGCTGCGGTGGAAACCAACCGTCGGCAGAGGGGTCTAACGCTGAGAATGTACCCTCCCTGATTCCACGGCGCGAGGTGCCCCGGCATTGCGGTCCGCAGCCTGTGGGTGCATGCTGTCACAAAGGGGCCGGTAGCATCGCAAGATGAGGCTGCGCAGTGCAGTTGTCCTGACCACCATTCTCGTGGTGAGCGCATTGCCCTCCCGGGCCTCGGGCCTGCTGGTGCCGTCCGAGTCTGCCTGGGTTGAGGCAAAGCGGGTGGCGCCACGGCTACCGGTGCACCGCGCCATCATCTACCGCCCCGACGCCGATTCGCAGGTCCTCGTATTGCAGCCGTCTTACTACGGTCCCCAGAAGGAGTTCTGCTGGATCATCCCCGTGCCGGAACGGCCGGACCCCGACGACGTGTTCCTGGCATCCCAGGAGTTCTTCGACGCGGTATTTGAGCACACGGCCCCGCTGGTTTCGACCGAGATCATGGAGCCCGGGGTCTCGGAGCAAGCCCGGGCGGATGGGGCGGATGGACTAACCGGGGTGCCGCGTTATTCGGCGGCGCGCGCCAGTGAATGGCTGGCTACGGGTGACTACCGCATCGACCGGCCGAACCGCCGGAACTGCGAGCGCCTGGCGCAGTGGCTTGGCTGGGCGGGGTACCACGTTCCGCCGGGGTTCGAGACGGCGATCAAGCGGTATCTGGATCGTGACTGGCGGTTCGTGGTTGTGAAGGTATACCCGCAGGCGGACAGTGAGAAGCGAGTGTCGGCCCGCCTGCGTCCCCTGGGCATACGGTTCGCAACGAAGGGCCCCATCTACCCGCTGGCGCTGTCGCGCATTGGTGCGCCACAGGTAACGGCGCTGGAACTCGTGGTGCTCGGCACCACTCCGGTGGTTCTCGCTTCATCGCCGTCGGATGACCTGTCGCGGCAGGTGACGCTGGCTCCGGGTGAGGGCTACGATGATTACCGTGCACGCGAGGCACAGGGCAAGCTGGTTCGGGAAGCGGTGGTGCGGGGCGCCTGCGAGTACTCGGACGTGCACTATGATGCCCGGCGCTGGATGGGTGTGCGTGACCCGCGCTGGGCGAAGCTCTGGGCCACGCGATTCTTCGGACTGCTGCCGCCGGCAGGTCTGTCAGACCTGACCTTCGCAGCCGCCCCGCAGAACGCGGCTTTCCGGGTGCATGTGACGCGCACGCGTGACCTGAGCGCCGCGCAGAGCCGACAGTGGTCTGGGGCAGCGCGAGCGAGATCGCTCATCCCGCTGCTCATCCTGCTGGCGGGGGGGCTGCTCCTCTGGGGCGCCGGGCTGACTGCCGATCAGTCATCCGCGCGCGAGAAGCACGGGAATGAGCCCTCAGCGGTGGGGTACGTCGGCCGGCTCATCGTGTATTCGGGCGCAGTGTTGGTGCTTCCGGCGGTCCTCCACGCACTGGGTGGTGGTCTAGATTCGCTGCGGCCGGTGCGGTTGTTCGTGTCAGGGCAGTTGCCACTGCTTGCCACATGCTGGTGGGGAGGGCTGGTGCTCGCCTGGTCTGTGGCCTGCATCGTCTTCGTGGTCCGCAATCGGCGTGGACAGGCGCGAGGAAAGTGGCTGTTTGCCCTGGCCGCGAGTCTGGTCTGGGCAGCGCTCGCGGTGACTGTGGTCTTCGCACCCTCGCCGGCCATGCGCGAAGCCGCCCTTCTGGGATCCACCGAGTCTCTGGCCGTCGCTCAGGGCACGGCGCTCATCGCCATCACCGCGCTGGCTGCACTGGCGGGGGCCCTGCTCCAGTTGGGGCTCGCAGGCTCCCTGCGGGGGCAGATGGTATGCGCCGAGTTCTTGGTGCTTGCGCTGGTCTGGACCGTCCTGACGCCACGGGTCGGGGTTACCGCGAAGGCCCAGGCTGATGTGGAGGGACGCGCGGGGTCTGTGAAGACCGCGCTGGAGGATGAGTTGTCCCTGCTTCGGGAGGCCATCGTCGATTTCGCGTCTTATTACGGGTGTTTCCCCAGGTCGATTGAGGTGCTGACCACGTCAACGGCGCCGAAGTCCGGCATTGACGAGGCAGGGAACACGGTGGAGACCAACCCGGCGCGCGGTGCATCGCGCCGCTTCCTAGCCCGAATCCCCGCCGACCCTCTTGACAGCACCATCACAGACTGGCTCTACAGCCCATTGTGCCCAGGCTTCGTGGAAAGCAGCGCCTTCCGGGTCCAGGTCAGCGCGCCAACGCGTGGAGCCACTTCCGAGCCGGAGCTTCGGCGCCACTGGGAACTGCCGCGCGCCGCCGGTGTAAGAGAGGCTCTGGGCCCGATCGCATCCATGATCTGGGGTGAGGGCGATGCGCTCTTCCGGATGGACGCCGAGGCGGACGGCACCCCCGTGGCACGCGCGGTCGCAGTCCGGCTGCTGAAAGGCGCGGTTGTGCCTGTGCACGATGTGCCGGGCATCACGTCGCCCCGCCTGTCATCGATTCCGGGCAGCACCAACATAGTCCTCGCCTGCGCCGTACGCAGGGGGAGCGCAGGAACCTCCGCCTCGGGGGCTGTCCCGGACAGCACAGCGGTCTTTGAGGTCACAAGCGCGGGACACCGCATCGGCGTGATGGGCCCACCCGTGCGCGGGCGTGTGACACAACTCGAGGCCGCGCCGGATGGGGTGAGGGTCGCCTGCATCCTGGAGCGTCCTGGTCCATCGGGCAAGCCCGTGCGGCAGCTATGGTCGCTGGGAGACAAAGGGGAGTGGCTTGGGCCGCTGGCCGAGGATGTGGCGCGCGTTGCCTGGCATCCTTCAGGGATGCCCCTATTCGCACTTGTGCGCACCGCCGGCAACGCCGGCGCCGGCGCGGCTGCCAACTGCCGGTTGGTGCAGGTCTGGCCCGATGGACGGACGGACACTCTGGCGCCCGAACTCCGGTTCCGTGACACCGCTCTGGCCGCGAATATCCGCTCTGTCTTCGCGCTGGACACCACGAACAAGCTAAAGATGATCCCCCTGCGCCGGGGGAGCGTTGGGACGCTGGAGACAGGTGGCGGCAGACTGGTGGACTTCCATTGTCTGGCCGGGGAACGAACGGCGGCTCTCCTGGCCAACAGCCACGGCAGCAAGGACCGAAAGACCGCTGACCGGCTGCTCATTCACGACATGCGAGGGCGCTCCGCGGGCGATCTCTCTCCGGTGGCTCCGCCCGGGGTAGAGTGGCAGCATGGCCTGATCATCGGCCAGCACGATGCCACCGGCTACCTGTTCCTGCACCTGTGGCAGGATGATCCATCCGGTGGCGCGATTGTCCTCCTGGGCGAGGACGGGACGCCTCCCCAGGGCATCGCGATGCTCGGGGAATAAGCCATATCCTCTGCGCCATGGGCGGCCCTGCGTGCTACCGAGGCCGCAAAACGAAGTAGTCCACGTTCAGGTGGTACTGAAAGACTCCCGTCACTCTCAGCCTGTGGGTCCCCGCCTTGAGATCCAGCGCCGGCAGCGAGTCGCTCGACCCCGCGACGTGCATCGCCCACCATTCGCCTGGTGACCGCGCCCAGCCGCCAGTGCCCGGAAACCTCACCAGGCGGTATCCGGGAGCGGGGAACTCCCCGTCCACGGTGATCTCGCGGAAAGACATGGCTTCGCCCGTGGCCACCCTTGCGAACAGGTCATACTTGCCATCCTGCGGCACGGTGAACTCCCACTCGAGCCAGTGGCCGTCGCCGGTGAAGGTATAGATGCTCCTGCCTCCGTGCTGGTCCACGTGTTCCCCTTCGGAGATTTTCACGTCGCCATTGCCCTGCGCAACGTAATCTTCGGCCTCGATCAGGATGCCCGGCTCGGGCATGGTGTCGAGCTTCGCGGGGTCGGTAGCGATGGAGAGTGGCTCGATCTCGACGGCGGCAATAGGGCTGGTCAGAAGCCCGTTGCCAGAGTACACCAAAGAGACCAGGCTCTCTCCGGATGTGACCACGTGGCCGCGTCCCTGCCAGCGGTCGCGCACGCGCCGCCACTCCGTAACTGAGCCGTTGCCGAGTCTGACCACAGCCGGAGGCGTCTCGTCTTGCGGACAGCCATCGAGCCAGACCCGGGCGACGCCGAAGGGCAACTCCACGGCCCCCTGAGCCTCAAGCTTGTCGAACGAGAAGCTCACAGGAAGCTGGGCAATGGGGATGCCGCCGACGAGGAGAGGGATCGTCTGCCCAGGCGCAGGTCGCTCACCTGTTCCGGCCCAGCCGATCTCCGCTGAGTGAGTCCCCGCCTCCAAGGCGACGGTTGCCGTCCTGCCGGCCTCATCCCAGCCCACTGCGCTGACAGCAGTGGGCCTGCCGTCCAAATAGGCCCACAGCGGCGGCTTCGGCAGGTGGATGCTGAGGCTGAGTGTCTCGGAAGCGCTGGCTGAGATGATGGCGCGGTCGGGCAGGTAGCGCACTGAGAAAGCTCCGGGCGCAGTGGCGCGAAGCAGGTCACGTGTGGCCGCGGTCGTGGCAGGCTGCGCGGTCGCACCGGCGGTGATCGCGAAACTAAGCGCGACGATGGCCGCAATAATGACGATGCGCACTGAGATCACTCCCATGTCAGCGTGAGACGACAACCGACGGGCTCTTATTCCCCTTCTGGCCTGGGATGACCTCCTCAGCGTTGCCGCGAACAACTCGGCCGCTGGTCAGGTGCCAAAGGTCACTGCCGGGCGAACGAAAGTCCAGATGATGCGTCCGGCGTACCCAAAGCTTCAGCTCCAACTCGCCAGCTTCGCGTCCGCTTGCGCAGATCATGGGCTGCAGTGTGCCTATTGTGACGCTACCGGCAGGCAGCTGACATGTTATCGGCACATCTTTAGTAAACCTTTACCTGCTGGGCTCCAAATGGGTCTTGCATGGAGATGGCGTATATGCTAATGTTACGTGTGGTGACGGGTAAGTACGTGGCTGGATCTAGCTCCCGATGAAACGAGAGGGATGGCACTCATGAAGAAGACTTACGTCAAGCCGACCGTGTCGCGCTTCGCGATCCGCCCGGAAGACTCAGTCGTGGCCGCGTGCAGGATGGCAGGGCCGGTCCAGATGCCGAGCTGCCAGTCCGGCGGTCGAAATGAGTTTGCGGCGGGTTCCTAAGGCAACCAAGCCGCGGTCCCTCGATTTCGGGGGGCTGCGGTTCCCGGTCCCGTGGAGACATAGATTGTCGAGGTGTGCGCGGCTAATCTCGCGCACTCCTCCTTTCTTGTACTGACCCCGGTGCTGCCAGTCCAGGTGGCACCGGTTTTCATTGTTCGTGAAGGATGGAGCCATTCCATTCCGGAGGCAGCCCGGCCCATGTTGCACGAGTTACAGATCCGCATCGCCGGTATCAGTGCGCGGGCCTGGACTGTGCAGCCGCTAGTCAGGCTAGACTGCCCCGAACCAGACAGCCGGTTCCTCGTGGACGAGGCGCCCGCGGACCTCGATATCGAAGTGCAGGTCGGAGACCTTCCGGATACGGGCAGCGCCCCATTGCTTTTCCAGGGGCGGGAAGTGTGGAGCCTTGTCGGCGACGATCGCTCGCTGTACCTGCGCTATGGCAATGCGCGTGAAGGCATCG
>JAGPGE010000249.1 GCA_018056145.1 Armatimonadota bacterium | reverse complement strand
CGATCCTGGATGAGATCGTCCGCAGGATTCGAGAGGCCGTGGATCCCGACAAGATCATCCTGTTCGGCAGCCGCGCCCGGGGCGATGCCGGCCCCGACAGCGACTACGACATCCTCATCATCGCCCCGTCCGACAGGCCTAGATCCAGGCGAACCGGCCCGTTGTACAGCGCCCTCGCGGGCATCGGGAAGCCCAAGGGTGTAGTCTGGTGGACGCAGTCGGAAGCAGACGACTGGCGAAATGAAGGCCGTCCTGGCCCTCGACGACGTTGCCTACCCCTGGACCCATGATCTGGGTGCGCTTGCGGACCCGTTGACCGGTGACGCCTCATTGGCCCTCGCTGCGCGAAACGCCGTCCCTCTCTCGCGCTTCGCCGTAGCCGCCCGCTACCAGGGTGAAATCGCGCCATCCCAGGAGGAAGCCCGCGAAGCCCTGGACACGGCCCGGCATCTGTATGACATCGTGGCCCAAGCCCTTGCCCCGGACGACGATGACGACCCGGTCGGATGATGACGCGGAGCAACTCCCCCCACCCGTGAAGGTCCCCACAATCCGCCGGAGAATCATCCACCCGACGTTCCCAATCCGCAACCAGGCAGGTGCCTCCTTTCATGCCGAACCTCGCGATCAATGGCGGACCGAAGACTATTGACCGGCCCATCGGCAAACAGTGGCCGATCTACGGTGACGAAGAGCGCCAGGCCCTCACCGAGGTGCTGGAGTCAGGCAAGTGGTGGCGCGGCGCGTACCAGGATAGCGCCGAGTCCCAGGTGGGCCGCTTCGAAGCTGCCTTCGCCGAATACCAGGGCGCCCAGTTCGGGGTCGCCTGCACCAACGGCACCCAGGCCATAGAACTTGCCCTCAAGGCCGTCGGCATCAAGCCCGGAGACGAAGTGATCTGCCCCGCGTCCACCTTCGTCGCCACCGCAACCGCGGTTATTCTGGTCAACGCGATCCCCATCGTCGTTGACATCGAGCCCGAGACCTACCAGATTGACCCGGACGCCATCGAAGCCGCTATCACTCCCCGCACCGCGGGCATCATCCCGGTCCACTATGGCGGCTACCCGTGCGATATGGACCGCATCATGGATATCGCTGCGAAGCACGGTCTGTTTGTGATCGAGGACTGCGCACACGCCCACGGGAGCCAGTGGAAGGGCAAGGGCTGCGGCACTTTCGGCGACTTCGGCACCTTCAGTCTCCAGGCCGGCAAGAACCTCACAGCGGGGGAAGGCGGCATCGTCCTCACCAATGACGAGGATCTCGCCGCCAAGGCCTTCAGCTACCACCACATCGGCCGCATCGCCGGCCGGCCCTTCTACGAACACCACATCGTCGCCAGCAACCTGCGCATGACGGAATGGCAGGGCGCAATCGCCCTGGCGCAGCTCAGCCGTCTCCCGGAGCAGAACCTCAACCGCATGCGCAATTTCCGGCATCTCGAAGCCGGCCTGCGCGAGATCCCCGGCGTCGAGCCCATCGAGTGGGATGAGAACGTGGTGACCCGTCGGGGCTGCTACTTCTACCACTTCAAGTTCAAGAGCGACCAGTTCGCCGGGCTTCCGCGGGCGAAGTTCGTCGAGGCGATGGGCGCCGAGGGCCTGGGCATCGGCAGCGGCCACCTGCATCCGATCCAGAAGAACCCGCTCTTCACCAACCGCAACTTCGGCCCCGTCTGCTGGCCCGAGGGCTGCGAGCCTCCGGACTACGCGGCTGTCGAGACTCCAGTGGCCGACCGCGTCCTGGCCGAAGAGGGCTGCTCCCTGGGTCACTCTGTGTTCCTCGGCGACACCAGCGACATGGACCTCATCCTCGCGGCGATCCGTAAAGTTCGCGACAATGTGGACGAGCTGCTGTAGACCCAGGCTGCCCGTTGCACAGGCGCTATGGGATATGTATACTCAGAGAAGAAACAGCGCGCAGGGGCGGGGCGCCGACCGACACCGGCAAGTGAACAGGAGGGTTTTGCGAGTGACGAAATGGCTGCTCGCGGTGGGCCTCATCGCCCTGATCGTCGCAATCGCCGGATGCGGCTCGGATAGCGCCGTGCCCCCGGGCAATGGCGGCAACGACGGCAACGGCAGCGGGAACGGCGGGAGCACCACGCCGGACCTGCCTCCACCGCCACCGCTGGGTGGAGGCGGGAGCGTAGTGATGCCGCCCAGCCCGCCAACACCCGGGAGCGACGGCCTGCCGCCACCTCCGCCTTTCCCCTGATGCCCCACATTCATGCACGCACGGAAACGCCCGGCCACCGTCCACGAGGACGGGGCCGGGCGTTGTGGTCTGCACCGCATCTTACTGGGCCGGGTCTGAAGGCTGCTCCGCGGGTTGGACAGCAGGCTCCTGAACCGGTGGCTCAGCCGGCGCCGGCGCAGGAGCCGGAGTCGCCAGCGCCTCGGCCACGCTCTGGCCCGGCATCAGACTGAAGGCCGGGGTGAGCCACCAATGCTGGCCCTCGATTGCCGTCCCGTTTGAGGTCCGGCTTACCACCCGCTCGTTGCGGATATCCTCAACCAGCACGAAAGTGTCCCCTCTGCCCCTCAAGTACGAGTACTCGATGGTGTGCAGCGAGACCGTCCGCGACACGCTCTTTCCCTTGGGCTGGGGCTTGTTCCGATCCAGGATCGGGTGAGTCTCCCGCGGCTGGTAAGTGCGCTCGGTTGACGAGCTTTCGCGCTGGCTGATTTTCGAGCGCGCCAGCCAGTTGTCCACGTCCGCGCTGGAGGGGAACTGCGCGGCGTCCCACACTTGCACCACCATTCCGGCCTTGAGGTCATCGGCAGGCCGCCGCAGTCGGTACTCCTCCTGCCGCGCATAGACCGTCAGGGTCAACTCCGCGTCTTCCCCCACACCTTGCCACTCCAATACCCCCGGCTTGCGGCGTGAATCCGCTTCACTGTCGGCCGTCCCCCCGTCCAGCAAGGTGATCGCCACGTACACCCCGGCGCGCTTCACCACAACCGTCGCCCGAGCGCCGACCGCAATCGGCTCTCCGTTCCACGGCTGGCCCATGGTGAAGACTTCCTCGACATCGTGCACAGTCCCCAGTGCCCCACGCACGTAGGCCTGCAGCCTCTGCCCCACTCCCATCCGGTCGAAGTTCAGCGAACAGATCACCAGGTTCCCGAACTGGAACGAGCTGATATGCGCCGGCGCGCCGTGGATATGAAACCGTGCCGTGGGTCGCCTCTGCTCTGCTGCGAATGTGGCCATCAACGGCAGCGTCCCCGGCAGGCACCACCCGCTCATGCTTCCCAGCGTGAACTGCGGGGCGATGTACGTATCCGTCTGATTCGGCACCAACTCGCGCTGGGCGCGCGTTGTCACCTGGTAAGGCTGGAATCCGGGCTCCGGCCCGTGAAGGAACCCCGCCGGCGGCACATAGCTGCTCAGTGCCAGCGTTGCGGCGAAGGGGGGGACCCGCTCCGGCAGGGGACCGGCGAGATCACGGTAGATCAGGCTCGCGGCAAAGCCCGCAGTGGCCGCGTAATCCTCGGGGGCGGCACGGAACACGGCCCCGGCCGGGATGCTGGCGCCGGGCGGCACCCGCTGCGCGAAGTCCAGAGCGCACAGCCGCAGGAGTTCCTCCACGGGCTCGCGGGACTCGGGACTGCAGGCGTCCCACAGCCACTGCAGATAGAGCATCCGCAAAGCGTCGGCACGCGGCGATGGTCCCCAGGTGCGTCCGCTGCGCGCGATCTCCGCCAACCATCTGCGGACCATCGCTGCTGCGGCCTCCGCAGGCGCGGGATCCCCAAGCGCGACTCCCGTCCTGGCCGCGGCTGCGTGCAGTGCCAGGGATTCGTCCTCATCTTTCGTCTGCTTAAGAAGTGACGCAAGCGCGCGCGCACACAGTTCCACAGAGGTGCGAACCGTCGCGCGGAAATCGTCTCCCAGCTTGTCCCCGTGTGCGCTCATCGCTCGGGAGAGCAGGACTGCAGCGACCGCAGTCGCAGAAGGGGAGTACTCAGCCGACAGCGTGGTGTCCTTGAACTGGCCGACAGTGGACGACTTGGGGTCAGCGTCCTGGGTCGCAATGCATGCCTGCAGGACCGCCTTGGCCCGCGAGTTGCTGAGCCCGAGCTCAAGCAGCGCGATGGCGTATGGCAGGCTGTACTCAGGGATGTCCGCGTAGCCTCTCTCAGTAAGTACGAGGTTGGACGCGAAGTCCAGATGGCCGTCACCATAGGCAACCGCAAGCTCCAGGAGATGCCCGTCACGCTCGCCGCTCGCGGCCACTGCCGGCGCGCCACCAGACACCACGACGAACCCGAGAATGAGAACGGCGGCACAGCGCGACATGACAACCGCCATGAATGCTTCCACCTTGAGTAGAACGCCCCGGCCCACTGGGACGCTGCTTCGAGGAGACGCTGGATGCTTGGCCAAAGGCAGCGCCTCAAAAGCCGGCTGGCGTGCCCTGGCTCTCACTTCTTTGACATCTTCGGGCCCAGTCTTGTTTCCCGGTCCTGTGCTCCAGGGCGGCCTGGCCGGGCGGGCAGACAACACGAGCCGGCCTCTCCTCTCGGGAGCGTGGCCGGCTCGACGAACCCCTTGTGAAGACCGAGAGCGGCTTAGCGCTTGGAGAACTGCTTCGCGCGGCGGGCCCGGCGGAACCCGGCGTGCTTCCGCTCCTTGACGCGCGGGTCACGAGTGAGAAGCCCGGCGGCGCCCAGAAGGGTGCGGCGGCCCTCGTCCTCCGCGACCAGCGCCTTGGCAATGCCGTGGCGCACAGCGCCAGCCTGCCCGCAGATGCCCCCGCCCTTCACGAAAGCCCGCACATCGTACTTGTCGACACCCTCGATCAGCTGCAGCGGCTGCAGAACGATCTGTTCGAGCTGCACGCGATGCAAGTAGTCAGCGTAGGGCTGCCCGTTGATAGTGATCTCCCCGGTGCCGCGAGCCACCCAGACGCGAGCGACTGCATCCTTCCGCTTGCCGGTGCCGTAGAACCTGTCCTGCTCCAAGATCAGCGCCTCCCTCGACTTATGGGGCTGAGATTCGTTTGGATTGACTGCGAGCCGTGGCTAGATCTCCAGCGGCTTGGGCTGCTGCGCGTCGTGGCGGTGCTCGGAGCCCGCGTACACCTTCACGCGGCCGATGAGCTTGCGGCCCAACGCGTTGTGCGGGAGCATCCCCGCAACGGCCTTCAGGATAACCTTCTCGGGGGCCCGGGCCAGGAAGTGCTCATATGACTCTTCCTTCAGGTGCCCCGGGTAGCCCGAGTGGCTGTATCGCTTCTTCTGTGCCGCCTTGCGCCCGGTCAGCACGACCTTGCTGGCATTTGTGACGACCACGAAATCGCCACAGACAGTATGCGGGGTGTACGTGGGCTTGTGCTTCCCGCGCAGAACAGCCGCAACCTTGGCGGCCAATCGGCCGAGGACCTGACCGTCGGCATCCACGTGCCACCAGTCTGCCTGGGCGTCCTCGGCTTTCATCGACTTGGTCTTCTGGTTGTCCATCACTGACCTCCGAATATGCGAACCCGGCGCTTCCATTGCCGCCCGTGTACTGCGGGTCATCGGTCTCTACTTGTAGATGACCTCGCACAGACACAGGCCGTGAGCCGGGGCCGTTGCGCCTGCGAGACCCCGATCCCGCGACGCCAGCACCGCAGCCACATGCTCTGCGGAGCGGCGCCCCAACCCCACTTCCACCAGCGTCCCCACCACATTGCGAACCATCATGTAAAGGAACCCGTTTCCGGTGATCCTGATCTGCACGAGGCTGTCATCCAGGCGCCGGCAACTCAGTTCAGTCACCGTGCGCACCGTACTGCGGGCCGACCCACCCGACGCCGCAAAGGCTGCGAAATCATGCTCGCCGACCAGCGCATTTCCCGCCTGTTGCATGGCGTCCACGTCGAGCCGCTGGCGGATGTGCCACGCCCACAGCTCCAGAAAAGGCGAGCGCGTGGTGCGGTTCATGATCTGGTACGAGTAAGTCTTCGCAACCGCACCGTACCGCGGATGGAACTCCTCGCCGACCTCGTGACCGCCGCTGATGCAGATGGCGCGCGGCAGGGAGTCGTTCAGTGCCTCCACAAGGCTCCCGCAGGGGATCGGCTTGCCGGTGGAGACCCGGATCACCTGACCGGTTGCGTGTACCCCGGCGTCGGTGCGGCCTGCCGCGAGTATCCGCGACGGCTCGCCGAGTATCCCCTCCAGCGCCCTTTCGATCTCGCCCTGCACCGTGGGCCGGTCGGGCTGCCTCTGGAAGCCCGCATAGCCGGTCCCATCGTACTGCACGATGAGTTTGAAGTGTCGCATGGACGGGCTTTCATGCGCCCGGATCGGCGCCCGCTTGTCTGTCAAGGTATGTGCGAACCGATTCGTCTTATGCTAATCCGTCAGCTCGAGAATGGCCATCTCAGAGCCGTCGCCCTGACGCTGCCCGGCCCGGGTGATCCGTGTATAGCCACCGGGACGATCCGCGTAGCGGGGGGCAATCTGCGAGAACAGATGCGCCACAACGTCCGGCTGCGGGAGCTCCTGCAGCACCCGCCGGCGCGCTGCGAGATCGCCGCGCTTCGCAAGCGTGATGAGCCTCTCGGCGAAGCGGCTCGTCTCGTGGGCCTTGGTGACCGTGGTCTTGATCCGGTTGTGCCGGAACAAAGAGCCCGTCTGGCTGCGCAGGAGGGCGATCCGCTGGTCGGCTGCCCTGCCCATGCGCTTGTGGTCTTTGCGGTGTCGCATTGCCGTCTCCTTCGCATCTCCGGTCCGGCGCCGCGCTCGGCGCGGCCACGGGCCCGGGTCAAAACCGGATTTAGCCCCTGTCTTCGCTGGGCTCGGCCAGGGACAGGCCGAACTGTGCGAGCTTCTCGATGGCTTCCTCGAGCGAGCGCTTCCCGAAGTTCCTGATATTCAGCAGGTCTTCCGGGGACTTTCGTACCAGCTCGCCCAGAGTGTTGATGCTTTCCTTCTTCAGGCAGTTGAAGGTCCGAACGCTGAAGTCTACGTCCTCAATCGGCGTCTCAAGCCACTTGTTGCCTTCCTCAGTGGTCTCCGCGGCCGCTTCGGTTAGAGTGAAGTCTTCCTCGACGTCGCCCAGGAAGATCGCGATGTAGCCCTGCATGATCTTCGCAGCGATCTTCAGCGCATCCTCCGGCAGGACGGTGCCGTTGCCGAAGAGCTCCAGCACCAGGCGGTCAAGGTCGGTCCGATGCCCCAGACGGGTGGGCTCAACGGCGTACGTCGCGCGCTTGATCGGGGTGTACAGGGCATCAACGGGGATGATGTCGCTGCCGCGCCGTGGCCGGGTGCGCTCCTCGGTGGGCTCGTAACCCGTGCCGATCTCCACCCAGAACTCGATCTCCAGCCGCGCGTCTGCGTCGCTCAGCGAAGCGATGTGGATCTCAGGATTCAGGATCTCCACACCCGCGGGGGTCACGACATCCGCGCCCAGAACCTCGGTCTCTCCCGATGCCGAAATCCGGCAGATGCGCTCCTCATGCTCCTGGTCCGAGGGCAGGGGCGCGACCTTGATGGCCAGCTCCTTCAGGTTCAGAACCAGTTCCATCACATCTTCGACAACACCGGGGAGGGTCGTGAACTCGTGCAGCGCTCCCTCGATGCGCACATCAGTGACTGCCGCGCCCGGAATGTGGGCCAGCAGAACCCGGCGGAACGCGTTCCCCAGCGTATGCCCGAATCCGCGCTCCAGCGGTTCGATGGCAAACTTCCCATACTTCGGGTCCAGTGCCATTGCGGTGATCTTGGGGTCAAGTTCCCCTATCATTCTCTGCGCTCCCTTGGGCGAATGTCCTGGCGGCAGACCGGAAAAGCATGGCGGCGGCCAACGTTCGCACAGGCCGACGCCCGGTCATCTCCCGTAAGCCTGTCCCGCGGACGGGACAGCGGTTTACCGAGAGTAGAACTCGATGATGGTCTGCTCGTCGATGTCTACGTCGATGTCAGCCCGCTCGGGGAGACTGAGCATGGTGGCGGTCCGGTTCTCCGGGTCCGCCTGCAGCCACGGGAGG
>JAGPGE010000248.1 GCA_018056145.1 Armatimonadota bacterium | reverse complement strand
TCACCATCCCGGCCCCGGTCACGCTCACGGAACCGAAAGTCAGCGCGCCGATGGTCACTTCGTACCGGCCTGCGTCACCGCCGGTGGGCGTTCCCGCTACAGCCGTGATGCTCCCGGCGGTCTCGCGCAGGACCGGGGCCAGGTTGGCCCGGTACAGCTCATAGCGCCCCAGGTGGTATTCGAGGAAGTGGGTGATCGACCCCGTGCCCCAGCCGTTACCCCAGAAGGGCCCGTTGGCGATGGGCACCGGGTAGTCGTCGCCGAAGTCCCCGTCCACGTCGAGCGCGACGAAGTAGTACGCGCTGTCATCGATGGGCCCCGCGAACCGCACGTACACATCCAGCACCGCATCGGGGATATTCCCGGCGGCGTTCTCCTCGCCTCGGGCGCATCCGCCGATGATTGCGAACCCTGCCAGGAGGCCCACCAATGCGCAGGCCGCGGCGCAGCGGGTGCTCACCATGCGTCACCCCGCGAATTGGTCCGCGCGCGCTCCAGGAGTTCCCGCGGGCCCTCCACGAGCACCGCTTCCATCATGCTGTCAGGCACTCCCGCGCAGCGGGCCACGTGTTCGGCCCAAGCGGGGGTTAGGATGTTATCGGGGGTATGACCGTCGCTGTCCACCACGAGCCGCGCCCCGTTGTCCAGGGCAACGCGCACCACGTGACCGTTTG
The DNA here is from genome assembly GCA_018056145.1 of Armatimonadota bacterium. Lineage (GTDB taxonomy): Bacteria > Armatimonadota > Zipacnadia > Zipacnadales > JABUFB01 > JABUFB01. The sequence continues at coordinate 7,320 of JAGPGE010000248.1, read as the reverse complement.
CCATGTCGTGCCCTTTGCGGGCGCTGATCTCGATGAAGACGCCGTTGTCCCGGGCGGCCCGCGCCTCTTCAGCCGTGAGCAGGCCGGGATGAGCGAGAATGTCCACGTCCGGGCAGCTTGCCGCCGCGAGGTTGGTCCCATGCTCCACGGGCTCTACCGGCGACTCCCCGTGCACCACCACCAGCGCGGCCCCGAGTTCCCTGGCGCGCCGTGCAAGGGTCGCGATGGATGGGGCCGGGACGTGTGTCAGCTCAACGCCGGCGAAGGCCTCGATGTCCCAGAACTCCCGGGCCAACGCGCAGTCCGCGCCGTTCTCGTTAATGAACCGGGCCAGTGTGCCCGGGCCGCTGTGGTCGGCAATCACCATCCCCGCGCAGCCATTGACGGCGCACCGGCGGATCAGCTCGACCGCGCTCAGGGCGCCGTCGCTCAGGATGGTGTGCATGTGGAAGTCATAGTAGACGTCGCGTGCCATTCTTTTCTCCGAACCCGTCGTTGATGGTCGTCGAGCTTTGTCGCAGAAGCACTGTTTGGATTCGCCGGAAGCAGAGGCGCCCACCTTCGGCCGCATAGGTCGAGCGTGCCGTTCGACGCCGTCAGCTACTCTTCGGTCTCGTATTCCAGCGCGTTCGCCAGGTATTTCATCAGGTACAGCGCGCCGTCGGACTGCGCGCCAATGTTGCTCACATGGTCGACCATACTGCTCGCTCTGAGCGCCGACGCCACCAGCGCACCGGGTTCCTGGGGCTTCTTGTGGGATGCCGCAACCAGCAGGGCCACGTCACCGTAGCCCAGGCCCTGGACCCGCATCTGCCGCACCGCGCGGGGCTGGTCCAGCATGACATGGGCCACCAGCCCGTCGAGGTTCTCGCGCACATTCGCCGGGGCCCCCACCGCAGCTGTGTTGATCCGCGCCACCAGCGCCCGGAGGGCCGCCTGTTCCGAGGTGCGCTTCGCCTTGCTGGTGGCGGCCAGCGCGGCCAGGGCCTTGCTCTGGGACACCTGCGCCGACTTCTCCACCGCCTGGGTGACGGCGGGACTCGTGTCGCCGCGCATCACGCGCTCGATCAGCTTCGTGGTCTCGCGGGCGGACTTCTCCGCTTCGATCACCGCCGGCCTCGCGGCGTCGAATTGGTCCAGGGCCGTGGATATGTCCGCGAGCAACCGGTTGTTCTCGTTCAGCGTGCGCTCCAGGACCGGGATGTCCTGCGCCGGAATCCGCCCCGCCTTGGCGAGGTTGAGCTTGGCCACGAGACGCGCCGAGCAATCGCGCGCGTCCTGGGCACTCTGACGCAGCTTCTCCCGCTGGCGTTCCAGGGAGTACAACGGCTCGATCGCCTGGTTTACCGCGGCGTTTGCGTATGTGACCGCCTTCTGGGCGAGATCGGGCAGTTCGGGGGAAGTCTCAGCCAGCCCGAACAGGCTGTCGATGATGGAATGGGCGCCGGTGACTGTTGGCGCGAGGCTGGTGGCGATGGTGTCGTCGCGCTGTGCAGTGCGGGCGACGACGATTCCGGCCTGGCTCGCCGAGCCCGTCGCCACGGATGCAAGTGCGGCGGCCTTGGCCTGCCCCGATGAGGAGGCCATCGCCAGCGCGGGAGGGCCACCGGCCTGTGCAAGCTGCACGCCGTGCCGGGCGAACTCGGTGGGTCGCAGGCTACCGGCGGCAGCGTAGGTCTGCGCGGCCTGGTCGTACTTGCCCCGCGCATATTGGACTTCGGCCAGCGCCAGGAGGGTGGTGGGGTCATTGGGGCTGAGCTCGGCGGCCCTGGCAAGCAGTCCTTCGGCCCTGCGCACCTGGTGGCGCCGGGCGTAACCGCGCCCGGTCAGCAGCAGGGACTCAGCATTGCTTGCGGACAACTCCGGCATCGCATTCTGCCGGGCGATCCGGCGTTCCGTGGGCGGGTGGGTGCGGAACATGACCTCGATGCTCGACGGCCGGCGCTTCTCGTACTTGTCCATGAGCTTGGAGAAGAAGGCGGTGTTGCCCGCGGGGTCATATCCCGCGCCGAAGGAGAGCTTGCGGCCCATGTCGTCGGCTTCGTACTCGTTCTCGCGGCTGTAGCGCAGGGAAAGCAGCCCCAACCCCATTCCGGCAATGTCGGCCAGCGTCTGGTTGGAGTTTCCCAGGATCGCCAGCCCGATGTTGTACAGGAAGCTCTTCTTCGCCTGGCTGATCCCGTGCCGGTGCACCACGTGGCCGATCTCGTGTCCCACCACGCCCCAGATTTCGTCTTCGGTATCCGCGAAATCCAGCAGGCCCGTGGTCACGTAGATGTACCCGTACGGCGCGGCGAAGGCGTTGACCATATCGGTATCGATCACCTTGAAACTGTAGGGGATCGACTGGCGCGTGGAATGGCCCACCATGGTCTGCCCCGCGGTATTGAGCCACTCGGAGATAAGCGGATCGCTGACGACGGCATATTCCTTCTCGACCGAGGACGCCGTAAGGCTCCCGATCTGCTTTTCGACCTTGTCGTCGCAGCCCGAGGTCAGCGCCAGGGCAACGCCCAGGCAGACCCAGGGGATCAGAGCGACACGAACTGCCGATCTTCTGTTCATTTGCATCACTCCAGGGCGACGGGATTTCCGGCGGCATCACCCATGCTCTTATTGTACCCGCGCGCGTGCAAACCCAGCAAGGTTCGCAAGCAAGAGCATCGGTTTTGCGGCATGGATGTCGGCCTCGTGTTTGACCAGGGCCTTGTGTCCGTGGTCTTGAGGCCGGGCCGTGTGCCGTCAGGCTCCGGAAGGAGCCGTCCGCCTATAGCCCCCGGCGGAAGCCGGGGGATTCCGGCCCCGAGCAAAGGATCACAAGCCCCGAAGGGGCGGCCGGTCCGGGTGCGCCGGGGGACGGCCTGTCGCCCCCTTCGGGGGCTCAAGGCGCGGTGTGGGGCGGGAATCCAGGGGCTTCCGCCCCTGGCTATAGGCTGCCGCCCGCTCCGCGGGCTGTAAGGCAAGGGTTAGGCCCGGAGGGCGCGGGCACGATCAAAGCGTATCTGGCCCCAGCCGGGACGATCAAAGCATCCGGCCCCAGCCGGCACGCACGCCACAGAACCGATGCTCCTGGGTTCGCAAGGGCCGCCTCACGCCGGTTCGTACTCTGCGTACTCCGGCACGTACATGCCCTGCGCGAGCCTTGCGGCATGCAGTGTTTCCGCTCCCGGCCGTGCGTGGCCCTCGCGCACCGCCTGGGCCACAACAGCCGCCGCGATCTCTGCGGCAATCGTGCGCAGGTCGGTGATGGGCGGCAGCACCAGCCCCTTCTCGTAGTCCTCACTCCCGACCAGCGCATGAACTCTTCCCGACGCCGCGGCGAGCATGGCGTCGCTGATCATGCGGGCGCCCGAAGCGTACGCGCCGAGCCCCACGCCGGGGAAGATATACACGTTATTGGCCTGGCTGAAGTGATACGTGCGGCAGTTGTACTCCACCGGGTCGAAGGGGCTGCCTGTAGCCACGATCGCCTGTCCGCCGGTCCAGGCGATGAGGTCGGCCGGACGCGCCTCGGCCTTGCTGGTCGGGTTGCTCATGGGGAAGATCGCGGGCCTGCGAGTGACCCGCGCCATCATCTCCGCCGCCTTCTGGTCGATGGCTCCCGGCTGGCCCGAAAGGCCAACCAGCGCCGTGGGCCGGGCGTTCTCGATGACGTCATACACGGATCGCCCGGGCCAGTCCCGCACCAGTTCGGCCGAAACAGCGACCGGGCGCTTGTAGTCCGCGAGGTCCGTACGGTCATCCGCAAGCAGCCCGCGGCTGTCCACCACGTAGACCCGCTGCTTCGCCTGTTCTTCGGGCACTCCCACGGCCTGGAGCGCCGCCATGATTCCCTGCGCCACGCCCACCCCTGCTCCACCGGCGCCGATGATGCAGACCACTTCGTCCGCGAAGCTCCGCTCCGCCAGCTTCGCGGCTCCCATGAGCGCGGCGACCGTCACCTGCGCCGTGCCCTGGATGTCGTCATTGAAGGAGGGCAGGCGGTCGCGGTACATGGCGAGGTTGTCGAAGGCATTGGCGCGGCTGAAATCCTCCCACTGCAGGACAGCGCCGGGCATGCAGGCGCGCACGCCCTCCACGAAGGCGCCGATGAACTCGTGGTAGGCCGCGCCCCGCAGCCGGCGTTCCTTCACACCCAGGTACAGCGGGTCGTCCAGCAGCTCTTGGTTCTCCGTGCCCACATCCAGGCATACCGGCAGGCACTGAGAGGGCCTGAAGCCCGCCGCCGCCACGTACAGCGCCAGTTTCCCGATGGGAATCGCCATGCCACCCGTTCCCTGGTCGCCAATGCCGAGAATGCCCTCGTTATCCGTGCAGACGATCATCGCCACGTCATCGTGGGGCGCGTTGCCGATGACCTGCTCCATGCGCCCCACGTCTTCGGGAGTCACGTACAGGCCCCGGGCGGCCCGGAAGATGTGTGAGAACTCCTCCACCGCTTCCGCGACCGTGGGCGTGTAGACCACGGGCATCATCTCATTAAGGTGCCGGGTGAGTGCGGCATAGAAGAGGGTCTCGTTACGATCCTGCAGGGCGCGCAGGTAGATGTAGCGCTCAAGAGGCGAGGGTTTCGCGCGATAGTTGGTGAGGACCCGCGCCACCTGCTCGTCCAGCGTGGCTACATGATGGGGCAGCAGGCCCTCCAGCCCCAGCTCAATGCGCTCCCACTCGGTGAACGCCGTGCCCTTATTCAGCGCCGGGTCCTGCAGGAGTTCCTGCCCCCGCTTCTTTACCCTGATCCGCTCGGGTGCGCCCAAGTTCTCTCAGCCTCCCATAATCGGCTTCGTTCGCGTTTGCACGGTGCTGGTGGCGCAGCCTATCAGCACTTCCGGTCGGTTGGGCTCAGATTCGGCGTACACGGGCCGTGTCCCTTCATACATGACGGACGTCCTGCCCGCGCCGTTGCCTCTGGGTCACGTGGGGCGGGCGAGACGACGCCGCACGCGGACAAAGGGACTGCCGCACGCCCCACAGATGGCAACGGGACACGGAGCGGCGCGGTGCGAGCGTGCGGGTGCTGATGGCCGGTAGCCGTCCTGTCTCGAGCCGTGGGGTGTCAGCGTCGTCCAGCTGACGGGGCCCCACGGAGCGCGAGAAGAGTCACGGGGCCTGTCATCTGGACGGCGATGACACCCGTGACCTGTGTTCATACCTGCCTCCGGGGAACGCAGTCCTTCCGGGCCCGGCCTTCCCTCCTGCACAAGCGCACTGTTCTGTGATAAACTCGTGGACGGATGATTCACGCTACACCGCACCGCGCGGCAACAGGAGGCTTCTTAGTCCGGCATGAAGGAACTCAAGAACATGCTGTGGATGATGCTGGGCGTTGTGATCGGGCTCGCGCTGGCAGCCCTCGCCCTCATCAAGATCTTCGAACTCAAGCCCGAGATCGGCGATAGCCCCACGCTGTCGCTGGTGGTATCCGTGCCCCTGATCGCCCTGGGACTCGGCGGAGGCGGCTGGGTCGCCCAGCGTCTGCTGGAGAAGTACGACAAGGTCAAGCGCCGGAAGGCGCAAGCCAAGAAGGAGCAGGACCCTTTCCGCAAGAGCCGCAAGAAGAAGAAGTAGCCCCGGCATCCCGGGGGTCCGGCCTCACCGAGATTCTCTGCCCACAGGTGGTCTCCCATGCGTCCGCTTTTCGCGCTGCTATGCATCTGCGCCACCGCCGGGTTCGCCCAGGCGGGTGTCCCCCTTGCCAACACCGATTTCGAGACTGACCTGGACGCCGACGGCTTGCCGGACCACTGGAACCGGCGCGCCGACGAGACCGGTTCCGTCTCCATTGACCTCACCGTCGCCCACTCCGGTCAGGCCTCACTGCGCATTCGCCACGAACGCCCCTCCAGCTATTCCTACGTGTACCAGGGCGTCGACAACGCCTGGCCGGGGCAGCGCCTCGTGGCCTCCGTCTGGGTGCGCTGCGAAGGCATCAAGACGCGGGGGTTCGGCCCGCGATTGTACTGCGGGTACGAAGGCGGGCTGTCTCACCACGCCGCCGGCCCCGTCCTCGATGAACGCGGCAACTGCGATTGGCAGCAGGTCACCGTCCCCTTCAACACCCGGGACAAGGGTCGGGTGGAGATCTACCTGTATCTACACGAGAGCACCGGCACCGTCTGGTTTGACGACCTCGTGGTTGAGGCGGTTCCGATCGATCTCTCGGCCTCCCCAGCGAGTGCTCCTCCCATCATCGACGGCGTCGGCGATGAAGCCCTTTGGCAGCTCTCCCCGGCCCACATCATGGTGAACGGGGAGACTCAGGCGCCTGTGGACGGCGCGAGCGCCCGCGTTGCCCATGATGCCGACTCGCTCTACTTCCTGCTATCCGCGCCTGTCCCCGCCGACTTGCCCCCGAATGCCCGGCTCGGCGTGGCCCTGGACCCCGAGGGCCTCGGGCAGCGAACCCTGCTCTTCCAGTTGGCTGCCACCGGGGAACGCTCGGCGCACACCCGGGACGCACCCATCGCCGAACGCGCCTGGTCCGCGGCCGGACGGTTCCGTGAGGGCCTCTGGACGGCGGAACTCGCGATCCCTGTCGTTGCCGTGAACCCGGGCCTTCAGACGGGCCAGACCTGGCGCATCAACGCCTTCGCGGTGATTCCCGGCCAGCCCGCCATCGAACTGGCCTACACCGCGGGGAAGCCCGAACTGGCAACGGTCGCGGCCAGCGTCAGTCTGCCGGGGATCGCGCTCGCGCGGCACCGGGGCGCCGAAGTGCGTGCCAGGCTGGATGCTATCATCGATGCCTACCGCGACTGGGCCAAGCGCCTGCCCACCGGCAAGGCGCCGCCGGAGTATGGCGATGCCGAAGAAACGGGGCATGTCCTGCAGGATGTCGGCGCAACCATCGAGGAGTTATCGCGCAAGGCAGCCGTTCTCGCCGAAACCGACGATCCCGGCTGGCGAGAGATGGACCGCGCCCTGGCCGAAGCGCACGCCAATCTGCTTCAGGCCCGGGCGAAGGCCCTTCCGCTGGAACTGTACGCCCTGGCGCGGAAATCCGCCGGGAAGCCCACCTGGTCTGTCGCCGTTGCCGACAGCACTGACAAGGTCTTCCGCGACCCCGCACTCTTCCGGGGGCGCGTTACCGGTACCGTGAAGCTGTCCGCCGCTAGGGGCGAGGCGGAATCCTTCCAGATCGTGCTCTGGCCGCTGACGGCGGACATCAGGGGTCTTACGGTCAGCCTCCCGGCCAACCTGGTGGGGCCCAAAGGCGCAAGCATCCCCAGGGCCGCCTTCGACGTGCGCACGGTGGGGTACGTGAAAGCCGAGAAGCCCGTCTACGCGCGCAACCCCGATCAGGAGTGGTGGCCCGACCCG
>JAGPGE010000247.1 GCA_018056145.1 Armatimonadota bacterium | reverse complement strand
GTAGATCCCGCGTCTCGTTCCAGGAAGCGGCTGGCTCCGATCTGGCGCAGTTCGTGAGCAAGCTGTCGTCCGAGAGCCTCTGGTTCGTTGATGCCACCGGAAACACAAGCACGGCAGCAGTCTTGGCCGCCGGGCTCCAGTATCACTCCCCGAACCTGACACACGCCGGCGTGGACCCGAGCGAGAACCCCGACCGGTTGGCGGCATCCTCCCCCAAGCTCAGCGAGGGCGGCGCGCTCCACGAGGGCACAGACCCTTGCGTCCCGGCAGTCAATCGCTGAGATCGCGGAGAGCGTCCTGGTATCGTCAGCGCGCGCCTGGACAGCCAGAATGCCCTGCCCGGCCGCTGGTAAGGAAATGCCAAGCGGCAGCCACTGCGTGATCGTGTCTCCCATGCCCAGTCGAAGGAGTCCGGCACCGGCAAGGACGATCGCATCCAGGTCTCCGCTCTCCAGCCTGCGCAGGCGAGTGTCTACGTTGCCGCGCAGAGGGTGGAAGCGGAGGTCGGGCCGGTAGTGGGCAAGTTGTGCTATTCGCCGGGGGCTGGATGTGCCGATCACGGCGCCCTCGGGAAGGGCGTCCAGCCCGTGTGCGTCCCTGCAGACCAGCGCGTCACGGGGATCGGCGCGTTCCGGCATGGCCGCAAGTGTGAGGCCGGACGGCATTTCGGTGGGCAGGTCTTTCAGACTGTGGACGGCAAAATCGGCACGCCCGTCGAGCAGCGCCTCTTCGACCTCCTTCACAAAGAGGCCAGCGCCGCCGGCATCGTTCAGGGATCCGTCCGAGATTCTGTCGCCCGTGGTCTTCACAACCAGGAGTTCCACCCGCAAATCCGGCACGTGGTGGCTCAGCTGCTCTGCCACCAGCCGCGATTGCGCCAGCGCGAGCTTGCTCCCGCGAGTGGCGAGCACTAGGCGATCAGGCATGGCCTCCACCCTTCACCACCGCAAAGGCCTCGCTGGCCGCAGCTATGGTCTTCTCCAGATCGCGCTCGTCGTGGGCTGTTGAGATGAACGCAGCTTCGCAATATGAGGGCGCGAGATACACGCCTCTCTCCAGCATTGCGTGGAAGAACGCGGCGTACGCACTCGCGCTTGCAAAGGCGATATCATCGGCATTCGCGACGGGTCGATCTGAGAAGAACGCGGTCATCATTGAGCCGACCCGGTTGCAGGTGATATTGATGCCGGCTTTGGCCGCGGCGGAGCTGATGCCCGCCTCAAGTGTGGCAGCCTTCCGGTCCAGCAGCTCGTACACGCCGGGCTCGCGAAGAGCCTCGAGGGTGGCGATCCCGGCCGCCATTGCCACGGGGTTCCCTGCGAGAGTGCCCGCCTGCACAGCGGGCCCCAGCGGGGATACGCACTGCATGATGTCACGCCTTCCGCCGTATGCGCCGACGGGGAACCCCCCTCCGATGATCTTCCCCAGGGTGGTCATGTCGGGGGTTACCCCGTACAGCTCCTGCGCCCCTCCCGGGGCGACACGGAATCCCGTGATGACTTCGTCGAAGATGAGGACTATCCCCGCGGCAGCGGTTATCTCGCGCAGGCCCTGCAGGAAACCTGCCGCCGGCGGCACGACGCCCATGTTGCCGGCCACCGGCTCGACGATCACGGCAGCAACCTGGTCCGGGTGCTCGGAGACCAGCGCCCGGACGGAGTCGAGATCCCCGAACCGGGCGACGAGGGTCTCCCGGGCATAGCCGGCAGGCACGCCAGCGCTGTCGGGAATGCCATACTGCAGGCCCGTTGAGCCGGCTTTGACCAGGAGCCCATCAGCGTGACCGTGCCAACAGCCGTCGAACTTGATCACCTTGTCTCGCCCGGTGAAAGCGCGCGCCACCCGGATGGCGCTCATCGTCGCCTCCGTGCCGGAGTTGACCATGCGGACGAGCTCGAGAGACGGCATGGCTTCCTGAAGCAGTTCGGCCATGCGCACTTCAGCGGGGGTTGATGCGCCGAAGCTGGCGCCCTTTGAGATTGCCTCGGTCGCCGCGGCGACCACCCGTGGATCCGCATGTCCGAGGATCAGCGGTCCCCACGACATCACCAGGTCCACGTACTCATTGCCGTCGACATCCCACAGACGGCCGCCTTTGCCGTGGCTGATGAAGCGAGGGGCGCCACCCACCGATCGGAACGCTCGGACCGGGGAGTTCACGCCCCCGGGCAGCCGTCTCTGCGCCTCTTCGAACAGGAGTCCGGACCTACTCGTATTCATCGCGCTCATTCTCCGGTCTTCGGTATACGGGACTGGTCTTCTTCAACTCGCGCACGGTAGTCAGCAGCAGATACTCGGAGAGGCCGGACTCTTGCGCGAGCCGGCGGACAGTTTGGTGCACGGCGTCGAGATCAGGTCCGTGGATCATGGTGTACAGGGTGTAGGGGAAGCCCTCGAAGGCCGGGCGGAGATAGCAGTGGCTGACATGACTGTCGTCGGCGAACAGCCGCCCGACCTCATCCTGGCGCGCGCCGGGGACCTTCCACACGACCATGATATTGCCCGAGATGCCCGCCCGCCGATGCCTCATCCGGGGACCCAGCCTGCGGATGACCCCTTCATGCTGGAGGCGGCGCGCCCTGCGCAGGAACTCGTCTTCGGACATGCCGGTATCGCGGGCCATCTCCTGGAAGGGACGTCCGGCAAGCGGGATGCCCTGCTGGAGACGCTCGATCACGAGCCAGTCGGCCGGGTCAGTCATGGCGCCATCTCGTCTGCGCGGAAAGCGACCCGGATCTTGTAGACCTTCTCAGCGGGAAGATTGTGAATGGGCCCGCACCCCGCGCGGTCGGCGATTGTGGCCAGTTGCTCGCCGATTTCTTCCTCCGAGGGGGCAATGAGTGTGAACCACATGTTGTACTCATGGTCGCGCAGGTAGTTGTGGGTCACTTCCGGCATCGCGGCGAGCAGGGCGGCGACTTCGTCCACGCGTTCCGGGGGAACCCGTAAGCAGGCGAGGGTGCTGTGATAGCCCATGCTGCGTGGATCGAGAAAGGCGGACAGTTCGCGGATGATGCCCTCCCGTTGCAGGCGGTCGAGGGCGTCGATCACTTCCCGCTCGGACGCGCCCAGTCGCTCTGCCAGCGCCTTGAACGGGCGCGGGACAAGAGGCAGGCCTTCCTGCGCTGCTTCCAGCAGCCGGGCGTCGAAGCTATCCATCCGCGGCATCCTCCCGCCCCGATGGTCTGTACAGACACCAGGGGTCCTCGGCCATGTAGTCGCCAGCGGAGTAGTAATACGCGCGTGCCCGACACCCGCCACAGATCGCCTCGGCGTCGCAGTCATGGCAGTGCCCCGATGGCTTCTCTGTCCGCAACCGGTTGAAGACGGGACTGGTCGCCCAGATCTCTGAGAAAGGTGTTTCGCGGACATTGCCCACTTTGAGCGGCAGGTATGGGCAGGGCTGTACGTCGCCGTTGGGGATGATGACGCAATACGATGTACCGGCCAGGCAACCTTTGGTATAGCGCATGGGGATGCCCTTGCGCCTGGCGATGCGCATGAACTGGGGAGCGCAGGTGGGCTTGAGCTCGATCTCGACCTGGCGCTGCTTGTCGAGGATTCGGTTGAGGAGGCGCTCGTACTCGCGCGCTCTGAGGCTCTCCCCCTCGATGTCCTCGCCCCGTCCGGTGGGCACAAGGAAGAAGATGTGGTGCCCTGCTGCACCCAGTTCCGCGGCGAGATCAGTCATCTGCGCGATGATCTGTGCATTGCGCTCAGTCACGGTGGTGTGGATCTGGAACGGGAGATCGCCCTCAAGACAGTACTTCATGCCTTGCACCGAGGCTTCCCACGCCCCCGGCATGCAACGCCACTCATCGTGGATAGTCGGGTCGATGTGGTCGAGGCTGATTCCGACGCGTGCTACTCCGACTGCCTTCAGCCTGGCCACGACCGCGGGGGTAATCAGGGTGCCATTGGTCCCAAGGACAACCCGCAGGCCGTGGTCGGCGCCATGGCGGCACAGGTCGTAGATGTCCTCGCGCATGAGCGGCTCGCCGCCGCTGAGCACCATGATTCTGAACCCGGCCCGGGCTATCTCCTCGAGCAACTGCTTGCCTTCGTCGGTGGTCAGTTCGTCCGGATCCGGCTCGGCTCCCGCTGCCCGGTAACAGTGCCTGCAGAACTGATTGCACTGGCGCGTGGTGTTCCAGGATATCAGCATCCAGCCTGCTCCTTGAGCCAGCGAGCAACGTCAAGCGCGTGGTAGGTGAGTATGAAGTCGGCGCCGGCCCGCTTGATCGAGGTCAGTATCTCGAGGGCCACTCTGCGCTCGTCGATCCAGCCCCGTTCCGCGGCGGCCTTAACCATGGCGAATTCGCCGCTTACATTGTACGCAGCAACGGGCACCGGGAATGTGTCCGCGACGGTGCGGATAACGTCCATGTAGGCCAAAGCCGGCTTCACCATGATCAGGTCGGCGCCCTCGTCGATATCCAGGGCAGCTTCGCGCATCGCTTCCCGAGCATTAGCGGGGTCCATCTGGTACCCGCTGCGGTCACCGAACTGCGGCGCGGAGTCCGCCGCATCGCGGAACGGTCCGTAGAAGCCGGAAGCGTACTTGACCGCATAGGACAGGATGGCGGTCTGTGTCAGCCCGGTCTCGTCCAGGGCATCGCGGATCGCGCCGACTCGTCCATCCATCATATCAGACGGGGCCACGATGTCCGCGCCGGACCGAGCGTGGGAGACCGCGACGCGCGAAAGCAACTCCAGGGTGGGATCATTCAGCAGGTTGCCCTGATCATCGAGTTGTCCGCAGTGCCCGTGGCTCGTATACTCACACAGGCAGACGTCAGTGATGACGCACAGGTCGGGCGCCAGCCGCTTGATCTCAGCAACTGCCCGCTGCACCACGCCTGTCTCAGCCCAGGCTTCGCTCCCAAGCGCATCCTTCGCTTCCGGGAGGCCAAACAGCAGCACCGCGGGCACGCCGGCGTCCGTGACGCCCTCGACTACCCGCCCGAGTTCGTCAACAGACAGGTGATAGTTGCCGGGCATGGAACTGATTTCGCTGCGGACGCCCCGACCGGGCACAACGAACAGGGGCAAGACGAGGTCCGAAACCTGGAGCTGGGTCTCCCGGACGAGGCTGCGGATAGCCGGGGTGCGCCTGAGCCGGCGCAGGCGAGTTCGGGGGAACAAAGTGCACCTCCGTATTGCTGAACTAACTGTTCAGGCCCATCAGTTCCCGGGCATGCGCCCGCGCGCTGCAGGAAACGCCCTCCCGCAGCCAGTCCAGGATGTCAGACTGCAGGAGACGCTGCCAGGCGGCGGCCCGGTCGGGTTGTTGATCATACCTGGCCAGCACTTCAGGGCGGAGCTCTCCCATGAGTTCCGCCAGGCTCCCGTGCTCGTCGCCGACGACGCTTTCAAGCAGCATACGCAAGTGCTTGGCGAGGGCCGGCGCAGTGCCACCTGTGGAGACGGAGATGGATACCGGGCCTCGTTCGATCTGGGCGGAGACATAGAAGTTGCAGAGGGCCGGCTGGTCAACCACGTTCACGAGCAGGCCGCGGCGCCTGCATTCCTCGGAGACAGTGGCATTCAGAACCGCATCATCCGTGGCCACAATCACGAGGAAGACGCCGTCGAGATCGGGATGGGCATAGTCGCGCACGTGCAACTCGAGGGTTCCCTGACCGGCCAATTGCTGCACCATCGGGGACGGATCGCGGGCCACCACGCGAACCATGGCTCCCGCCCTGAGCAGCGCCTTGATCTTGCGCTCGGCGACGCGGCCCCCGCCAACGACGAGGCATTGGTGGCCGTCGACACGAAGACTTATGGGAAAGCCACGGCTCATGATTCCACATCCGAGGCTGGCTGGGTCCCGCTGCCAAGCGGCGCCTGAGGGGTCTAGAGCTATCAAGAACGGGGCCCTGCTACATTCGGAACTGGCCTGTACGGAAGTGTACTTAGCACTCCTCCAGCCGTCAAGGCGGCGGTTCTGAAGCACAGTCAGGATACTCAAGAGCACAAAACGCCATGCGGATCGCTTTGGTTGGAGTGAACCATCAGACGGCAAGCGTGTCCCTGCGTGAGCGGGTCGCTATCGCGCCCGATCAACTGTCAGGCTGCCTAAGGACCGCGACGGCATTCGAAGGGGTCGATGAAGCCCTCATCCTGTGCACCTGCAACCGCTCGGAGCTGTATCTTGCATTGCCGAACGGCATTTCCGGGCCCCGGCCCCAGGACGTTTTCGCGCACATTCACCAGATCGACCCCGCGCTGATCGAGCCCAGCTACTACGTGCGCGAAGACGCTGAGGCGGTTGTGCATATGTTCCGAGTAGCCGCGGGGGTGGACTCGCTGGTCCTGGGTGAGACCGAGATCATTGGCCAGCTTCGGCAGGCAGTACAAAGCGCCCGGAAGGCCGGGACGGCAGGCAGGATCCTCACACGCCTGGGGCAGAAGGCACTGGCCGCGGGCAAGCGCGCACGCACGGAGACCATGATCGGCCAGGGCTGCATGTCTGTGCCATCGGTGGCGGCAGAGCTTGCTCTGCAGGTCTTCGATGACCTGTCAGAACGTGAAGTGCTGGTGGTGGGAGCCGGTGAGGCGGGGCGACTGGTGGCGCGGCGGATGATCGGCTGTGGCGCTCAAAGGGTAGCCATTGCCAGCAGATCGCTGGAGCGCGCCAAAGTTCTGGCGGCTGACATCGGCGCGCGGCCCGTCGATTTCGGGGATCTCACGGATGAGTTGGCGCATGCTGACGTTGTCATCACCTCCACCAGCGCACCCCATCTGTTGATCACGGCAGACCGCCTCGAACAGCATATGTCCCGCAGGCGGGGGCAACCGATGGTGATCATTGACCTCGCGGTCCCGCGCAACGTCGACCCCGCGGTGCGCGGGTTCCCGGACCTTTACCTGTATGATCTGGACGACCTGCAGAAGTTCGTACAGGAGGCTGAACAACAGCGGGCCTGTGAACTGCCTCTGGTCGAAGCGATCACCGCGCAGGAAGCGAGCGACTTCATGGTCTGGCTTAGGTCTCAGGAAGTCAACCCTCTGCTTCTGAGCGTACGCGAACAGGCCGAGGCGATCCGCGGGGAGGAAATGGCCCGCTTGCAGCAGTCTGTCCCGAACCTCACCCGGAAGACCGAACGAGCGATCCACCTGATGAGCAAGCGGCTGGTCCGGCGACTGCTGGGGCAGCCTTTGGAGCGCATCAGACAGCTTGCCTGTGAGGGCCTGTCCGAGCACGATTGCCGACTGATCGCTGAACTGCTGGACCTCGATTCGGCAACAGGCAGCATGTCTGAGCTTGGGGAGGGGCCGGATGAGTGATGTCCTGCTGCTGGCGCTCCCCGCGGCCGGTTACCTCGTCGCCGGGGTGCTCCTCAGTGTCTCGCGCAAGCGCCCGGCTGCGCGCTCGGTTCGGTGGGCACGGGTGCTGGTGGGGACAAGCGTGACCCTGCACGCGGCGCTCATCCTACTGCGGCACTACTCCCAACCCGCCGGCGTCCTGGCCAGCGCGCGGGAACTGCTGGTGCTGATCTCCTGGCTTGCAGTCTGTGCGTACCTGTTGACGGCGGCTTCGCTGCGCGGTTCCGGGGTCTCCGGTCCGGTTCTGTGGGGAGCGGGGCTTACGCTGCTGGCCGGCACACTCGCGCTCCCGGCGCGCCCCGAAGCTGTCCCCGTGATTCTGGCCAGCCCCTGGCTGCTGCTCCACGTTCCGTTGGTCATCGTGGCCTACCTGATGTACGGAATGGCGGGGGCGGCTAGCGTGATGTACCTGGTCGTGAGCGGCACGCTGAAATCCCGCAGACCGGTGGCACTGCTGGGCAGGATGCCGACCCTGGAATCCCTCGATCGCTTCTCGGACCAGATGGCCGGCATAGGTTTCCCGTTCCTTACCGGGGGGCTGATCGCCGGCATGCTCTGGTCTCGGGAAGCGTGGGGACAGTTGATCCCCGGGTCCCCGAAGCAGGTGATTGCGCTGGCAAGCTGGGTCATCTACGCCGTCCACCTCTATGCCAGCGTGGCGA
>JAGPGE010000246.1 GCA_018056145.1 Armatimonadota bacterium | reverse complement strand
AGATTGTCCTGTATGAGCAGGTTGTGGATCGCCCGGGCGCTGGAGAGCTTCCCGTCGCGCTGCTGCGAGTACAAGAAGATCGCGGGCAGGTACCCGCCCTTGCCGTTGAAGGTGTTCCCTGTGATCGCAATGTCCCGCGACAGCGGGCCTTCCGCCCAGCGGGTGCTTTCGTGGTTGAGCGAAATCCCCCAGCCTTCCATCACTTCGAAAAGGTTCCTAGAGACCCTGACCCCGGCGGCACTCAGCAGTATCCCTCTCCCACGGAAGCAGCGGAAATGGCAGTTCGTGATGAGAGAACCGGTTCCACACTCCGACAGGTTGTACAGGCAGTCGGCGTCCTGCACGCCCTCTCCGGCGCGTAGGCCCTCCATCGGCCCATCGAGCACAACGCGATACGCCCAGCGGTCGGGTGCTTCCTCGACGGACAGCACAGTGGCCTGCCCCACCACACCCGCGGTGTCCACGTCCATGCCCTCCAGCCGGTCTCCCACAAGCAGCGTGTAGTGGGACCGCTGAAGGACCAGCTCCGTGGGCGAAATGACTTCCAGCACCGGGATCGCCGAACTGTGGATATTGATGCCGTCGTCAGCCATGCCCTCGAAACTGCAGCCGTCGATGGTGATCCCCTTCCGGCAACCCCGGCAGTGGACTCCGTCGGCATTGGTGGACAGCATCCTCCCGGAGCCCTCGCGGCGCAGTACGTGACAGTTGCGGAGGGTCACCTTGCCGCACAGATAGGGCAGAAATGCCAGTCCGGGCGAGCTGTGGAGGGTCAGGTTTTCGAAGGTCAGGTCATCGCAATGGCTGGCCCCGAAGGCCGCCGTGTAGTTCCGAGCGATGTGGACGAAGCGGTCGCCGGACCGCATGCCCGAACTGCGCAGGGGGTCGGGGTATCCGGTGGGAGGGCCGCCGAGCTTCATGCGCCAATGCCGCGGCCCGATCTTGCTGTCGATGACCGCCGGGATCGCCGTGGGACCAAAGCGCGTGTCGCCTATGCCCCCGATTGGCCGCACCACCAGCCCCCAGACCGCCTTCGCATTCTGGAAAGCCGCGTGGTCCGGCTCAATACAGCCTTCGTCCACCTGCAGGTCGTAGGTCTGAGCGTCCAGGTCCACCGCGGTGATCGTTCCCTGGGCGAAAGGCGGCGGGTCATAGTCGAGGGTGAAGTCCCGCACTGTCGTGCGCAGACAGTTGGACAGGCTGAAACCGCCGGTCTCGGGGTCAGTGATGATCAACTGCGTGCCTTGTTCGCTGCCCCGGATGGTGAGGTCCCGCGCGTTCGCGACGCGGATCGCATGGTCGCCGGCGGAGGGCTTCCCCAGCCGATATGTACCCGCTTCGAGCACCACTTCAGCGGGCGGCCCGCAGGCAATCGCCGCGGCGATAGCAGCGCGAATTCCCGGTCCTGCGTCGGAGTCAGCACCTGGCAGGGCTCCGTAGTCACCCACGTGGAATCGGCGCACGGCGGTGTCCTCCGTGGGTGGATCGGCGACGGCGGCAATGGTATTCAGCGCCAGCATCATGCACAGCCCAGCCGTCGGGGGCTTGATCATCAGCGGCTCCCTTGCATCGGTGCGGCATCCTTCCGCTTCTTCGTCAGCGGCCACGTAGGAGGAACTCCACCCCGCAACTGCGAACCGCATTCCCGTGGAGAGAATACCGCGAACGCAGGTCCGGCACCTCCTGCACGCAGTGGAGTTGCCGAGCCGATCGGTGCGCGATTTCGGGTCCAGGGGGTCCGCGATGAACAGGCTTGGCGGGGCGCTCTGCATTATCCTCACGCTGGTAGTGGCACTCCAGGCCGGGGCGGGGTTTGACTCCTCCACCGGCCAGATCAGCGACGCGCGCTGGAAGTCCGGCGTGCCTCTCGGGGGCATCGGCTGCGGCGCAGTTGAGCTCCTCACCGACGGCGCTTTCGGCAACGCCACGACCAACCACAACTGGGACCGGCCCACAGGCGTTCTTCGGGGGAGCTTCGCCGCGGTGCGCTGCGAGACCAACGGGGTGAAAGCTGCGAGAATCCTGCGCGGCGCCTGGGATGGTGAGTACCAAGCAGCCGGCAACATCGCCCATACCCGCTATCTCGGCCTGTACCCCCGCGCCGAACTGGTCTTCGAAGACGAGGGCCTCCCGGTGACGGTCAGCCTCCATGCCCATTCCCCCCTGATCCCCCGCGATGTGCGGAACTCCTCACTCCCCGTGGCCTTCCTGGACTTCACGGTGACCAATCCCGGCGCAGCGGTCGCCGAAGTCTCCCTCGCGCTGTCCTGGGAAAACCTCGTGGGTTTCGGCGGACGCAAGGATGTCCCCTGGGATTTCACTTCGGGCCGCGAGCAGACGCCTTGGACTGGGGATGACTGCGCGGGCATCCTGTTCACCAGCACCGAGAGCTTCGACGACATGCGCCAGAACACCATCGGCACGCACTTCGCGGGTGTGCAACTGGGCGAGGGCGTGACCGTGACAACCTGCACCGAGTGGGATGCCAGCAGGTCTAGCATCCCCTGGTGGGGCAGTTTCGCCGAGACGGGCAGACCGGAATGCGAGCCCCAGAGGTCTCGGGTGCGCAGCCCTGCGGGGGTGGTCTCGGCCTCAGTCACGCTTGAGCCGGGTGAGGTGCGGCGTCTGCATTTCCTGGTGGCCTGGCACATGCCCACCTTCCGCATGGAGCACAGAGTGCGGGATTACCTGGGCGAACTTGGCCCGGAGAAGGATGCTGGCCGCGCCGCCTTTGACGGCGACCTCCCTTCGCGCTGGGCCACGGGCCGCGAAAAGCGCGCAGGGGACCAGTTCACCCTGGACCTTGGGCGCGTGGAGACCGTGTCCGGCCTGACCCTGGACTCGAGCCCCTCCCCTTCCGACTATCCCCTCGGCTACCGCGTTGAACTGTCCGAGACCCGGGACGAGTGGACGGTTGCTGCCGAAGCCACCGGCGCGGAAGCCGAACAACAGCAGGCCAAGGCGGTCCTCGACATCGCCTTCGAGCCCAAGCGGGCGCGGTACATCCGTATCACCAACCTCGAGAGCCAAGAATTCTGGTTCTGGTCCATCCATGAGCTGACAGTACACACTCCCACCGGCAAGGCCGACCTGTCCCGCGCTTCCGCATCCGCGCGCCTGCAGGAGACACGGGAGCTGGTGCGCAAGTCCGACGTCGGCCACTACTTCCTGGAGCAGTTTCCCGAGATCGACTCCCTGGTGAACTATGCCGTGGCGCGGCGCGAGCGTCTCCTGGAACAGACCCGGGAATGGCAGGACGTGGTGCTCGAGTCCAACCTGCCCTTCTGGCTCAAACTGAAGCTCATCAACTGCGCTTTCACCATGTACTCGGCCACGGTGCTCACCCGGGACGGGCGGTTCGCGGTCCTGGAAAGCCCCATCGACATGGGTGGCGCGCTGGGGACCATGGACCAGCGCATGGCCGCCCACGCCTTCTACGTGCAGATGTTCCCCGAACTGGATGAAAGCGAACTGCGGCTGTTCGCCGACTGCCAGCAGGAAGACGGGCGCATCACCCACTTCAACGGCAACTTCCACGAAGTAATCGGCGACCCGCGGGTGGGCTACGGCATCACAGACTGGCCGGACCTGTCGGCCTCCTGGATCATGCAGGTGCTCAAGCTCTACCGCTGGACCGGCGACCGGGCCTTCCTGAACCACATGTGGCCCCACGTGAAGGATGCCATCGACTGGCTGCGGAGCGCCGACGAAGACGGGGATCTCATACCCGAAGGCGGCAGCACCTACGACTACGAGCAGCTTCCGCGGGGCGCTTTCGTCTACTCGGCAAGCTGCACTCTGGGCGCACTCCTCGCGGCGGAAGAGATGGCTCGCGTCCAGGGCGAACCAGCCCTCGCGGAGGAGTACCGATCCCGCTTCACCGCGCTCCAGGCAGCGGTGATGAAACGCTTGTGGAACGGCGAGTACTTCATCAAGTGGCGGTCGGCGCGCACCGAAGCCGAGAACCCCAACAGCTTCGTCGCCGCTCTTGCGGGGGACTGGCTGGCGCATCTGTGCGGACTGGGTGACACGCTTCCCCCGGGCATTGCCGAGCGCGAGGTGAACCAGCTCATCGCTCGGCACCTGAAGCCCTTCTTCCCGGTGCCGCCCATGGAAGTCACCGCCGACGGCATAAGCGCCACCAGCGCCTGCTTCCTCCTGCAGCATGAGCCGTACCTGGGTTGCGAGAGCATCTACCGGGGCTATGTGGACGACGGGCTGGAGGTCCTGCGCCGGGTGTACCACTGCGCCTGGGAACAGAACAAGAGCCCGTGGGACCAGTCCCTCGTCTACGACGCGCCCGGCGGGAGACAGGGCGGCCTGCGCAGTTACATGACCTGCCCCACGTCCTGGCATGTGCTCAACGCCCTCACAGGCGTGTCTCTGGATGCCCCCGGCGGAACGCTTTTCATCGCCCCGCGCAGCTTCTCAGCCGACACCGAACTGCACTGCCCCGTGTTTCTCCCAGGGTTCTGGGGACAGGTGGACTACGCGCCCCGGTTGGGCAAGCTCACGCTGTCCATCCTGAAGACCTTCGACGACTGCGAGGTCACCATCCGCCAGGTCGCGCGGGACGGCAAGACCCGGCCGATCCGCCTTGCGTCCGAGTTCCACGTGGAAGCCGGGCAGGTGCTCGATCTGTCCTCGCATATCAAGGCCCTGGCGCCCTTCCCGGTCTCGAAACAGGTGAAGTGGGTCGCCGCTCCTTCGCCCGACATCCACCCCGGCCTCAAGCCCGACGGCTGGACGCTCACGGCCAGCGTGCCCGGCAGCCGCCAGGCGTCCGAGACCGACACCGCCGCCGCAATCGACCGCGAGACCGGAACTCGCTGGACAACAGGCCGCGCGATGCGCCCGGGCGACTGGCTCCAGGTGGATCTCGGTGAGACCAGGCGCATTCAGGGCATCTGGCTGGACATCGCTCACTCGAAACTGGACTACCCTCGCGGCTATGAGGTGCGGGTATCCCCGGACGGCGAGACCTGGCAGACAGTTGCCCGGGCCTCGGAGGGCGCGTCCCGGCGCAGCGTGCGACATGGCATCTGGCGCTGCGAGTTCTCCCCCGTGGATGCGCGGTTCGTGCGCATCATCCAGACCGGCTGGGACAGTTACTACTGGTGGTCGGTACACGAATGGTACGTGCTCCCCGAGGGTTTCCAGCGCCCGGTGCCCACGGGCAAGCCAACGAATGTGCAGATACGCCGCGAGAAATGAGACCATACCCATGAGATACCTCATCCTGTCGGCCATTCTCCTTGCTTCTGCCGGGTGCGCTCAGCAGCCGCAGGCACCCGTTCTCGCGCCGCGATGGGGCAATCTCGAAGGCCACTGGCGCTTCCAGACCGACCCGCGGGACCAGGGGCAGGCCCGCGGGTGGCAGCGGGCCGACTTCGATGATTCCGCCTGGCGCAGTCTCGAAGCCCCCGGTTACTGGGAGCCCCAGGGCATCACCGACCCCCGTCCCGGCCAGCCTCCCCGGCCGAGAGGCAACATGCCATACACCGACTACGACGGCGTGGCCTGGTACCGCCTGCGATTCACGGTTCCGGCGGGCTGGGCGGGGCAGGACCTGATCCTGGCCCTGGGCAGCGTCGATGACTTCGACCGCGTCTGGCTCAACGGGACGCTGGTGGGCGAGACGCCCGAGGGCATCGACCGCGCGGTTCTCCTGCGGCGGCGGTACACGCTGCCCGCGCAGGCCGCGCGCTTCGGCGAGGCGAACGTGCTGGCGATCCGCGTCTTTGACGGCGGCGGCCCCGGCGGAATCATGGGGCCAACCTTGTCTCTCCTGCCGCGCGACATTGAGGAGGCCGGTGTCATGCTCCCACAGGATGACCGCAGTCTGGCCGAACGCTTCATGGACCCGCCCGCGAGTTGCCGCATCCTGAAGATCGTCCACGCCCAGCCCGACAGCCCCGAGCAGCAGGACGAGCATATCAAGGAACTGGTTTCGCTGGGCTTCGGGGGCATGGCGACCAACGTGTCCTTCGACGGCTACGTGGAGAGCGAACCGAAATGGCAGGCGTTCCTTTCGGCCATCCGGAAGGCGAAGGACGCGGGCATGTGCTTGTGGCTGTATGACGAACTCGGGTACCCCTCGGGAACCGCGGGCGGCATCGTCATGCGCGGCCGGCCGGAATGGGAGGCCCGGGGTCTGCTCGTGGCCGACAGGCGCGTGGATTCCCCCGGACCGGTGGAGCTTGGCCTGCCGCCCGGGAAGCTGGTCATGGCGACGGCGCTCCCGGTGACTGACGCGGGCGCCAGTCTCGACGGGCAGATCGACCTGTCCGCGCATATCTCCGGGACCGCGCTCAACTGGACCGCGCCCGGGGGCTCCTGGCACGTGATGCTGGTTACCGAAGACCGCCTGTACGAGGGCACTCACGCCGCGGTAAGCCTGCACGAGAACAAGCCCTACATCAACCTCCTCATGGCCGAGCCCACGCAGCGGTTCATCGCGGTCACCCACCAGGCCTACGCGGACCGCCTAGGCGCGGACCTGTCGCCGTGGTTCAGCGCGACCTTCACCGACGAGCCCTCGCTGATGAGCCGCTTCTTCCGCCGCATGCCGTACCGCCCGCTGCCCTGGTCGCCGGGTTTCGCGGGGGAGTTCAAGGCGCGGCACCAGTATGATATCCTGCCCCTGGTCCCGCTGCTCATCGCCGACGGTCCGGGCGCCCGGAAAGCCCGCTATGACTTCTGGGAGACCGTGGCGCATCTCGTGTCCGAGAACTACTTCGGGCTGATCCAGACCTGGTGCCGGGAGCATGGCATCGCTTCAGGCGGTCACCTGCTCCTGGAAGAGCCCCTCTGCGACCACGTCGCCCTTTACGGCGACCTGCTCAAGTGCACCCGGAAACTGGATGCCCCCAGCATCGACTGCCTCACCAGCATCCCGCCGGAAGTGCCGTGGCGTGTGGCGCGCATGGCGGCCAGCGCAGCGGAGTTGAACGGCAATGAGCTGACCATGTGCGAGACCTCCGACCACAGCCAGCGCTGGCGGCCACAGGGCGACACCCGGCCGGTGCGGGAAGTGAGTGAAGAGGAGATCCGGGGCACCTGCAACCGCCTGATCCTCAGCGGAATCAACACCATCACCAGCTACTACTCTTTCGCCGGCATGGACACTGCGGCCATGCGCCGGCTCAATGACTGCGTTGGCCGCGCCTGCACCATGCTCCGCGGCGGGCATCAGGTGGCGGACATCGCGGTCCTGTACCCGGTGGAGAGCGTCTGGCCGGTGTTCCGCCCCGCGACCAGTGGGCCGACGGACGCGGCTGCCGCGAAGATAGCCGAGGAGACCTTCAACGCGGCCTGCGAGGCGCTCTTCCGCAACCAGCGGGACTTCACGTTCATCGACTCGGGGACCCTCGCCGCCGCGGAATCCACTGACGGCGCCCTGCATTGGCGTGACCTCGCCTGGCGCGTGATCGTGCTGCCCTCCGTGGACACGCTGCCCATTGAGGCGTGGCGCGGACTGAGCAGGTTCGTGAAGAGTGGCGGCGCGGTGATCGCCCTGGCCTCCCTGCCTGCAAACAGCGAGAGTGAGTTCCCATGCGCCGAAGTGCAGGCGCTCTCCCGGGAACTCTTCGGCAAGGGCGTCGGCGCCCGGGTTCATGTGAGCGCGTCCGGCGGCGTGGCCATCTACCTGCCCCGGGGTTCCGAGGGCCTGCTGCCCATGGTTCTCGCGAGCGTGCTGGAGCCGGATGTCACGCCGTCCGAACCCGGCGCGCCCTTGCGCATGGCCCACCGACGCATTGACGGGCACGAGGTCTTCTTCATCATCAACGACAGCGCCGCGCCGTGGTCGGGGTCGGTGACAATCTGCGCCGAGGGCCCCGGCGAGCTGTGGGACCCGGCAACCGGAGAGATGACGCCTCTCGCAGGGCCGCGGGCGCAACTCGATCTGGCCGCGTACTCGGGAGCCTTCCTCCGGTTCGCGAAACCCCGTCAGCCGAAGCGTCTCGCAATGCAGTCCGGGGCCTTGCCGGGCCT
>JAGPGE010000245.1 GCA_018056145.1 Armatimonadota bacterium | reverse complement strand
CGAGACGCGCACCCCCTTCAACAACCGCTACCATACGCCCAATATGGAGCGCCTCGCCGACAGTGGGGTCAAGTTCACCCAGGCATATGCGTGTAGCGTCTGCTCGCCGACGCGGGTGTCCCTGATGACCGGGCTGAATGCCGCGCGCCATCGCGTCACCAACTGGACGCTCCACCGCAACAGGAACACGGATCCGGAGCACCCGGAACTGATCTTCCCCGAGTGGAATGTGAACGGTCTCAGTCCAGACCCCGCAACGGGTCGCGCAGTTCATGCGACGGCCCTCCCGGCGCTGCTCGGGCAAGCGGGATACCGGACGATCCACGTTGGTAAGGCTCACTTTGGCGCTCTTGGCACACCCGGCGCGGATCCGCTCACCATCGGCTTTGATGTCAACATCGCGGGACATGCCGCGGGAGGTCCCGGAAGCTATCTGGGCACTCAGAACTTCAGCGCCCAGTGGCGCGGCGGCGGGGATGTCTGGGATGTCCCCGGCCTCGACCAGTACCACGGCCAGGACATCTTCCTCACCGAAGCCCTCACCATCGAGGCCAACCGGCAGATGGATCAAGCCGTGGCCGACGGCGTGCCTTTCTTCCTGTACATGTCCCATTACGCCGTGCATGTGCCGTTCGCCGAAGACAAGCGGTTCATGAAGCGTTACATCGACGCGGGTCTGGATCACACCGAAGCACAGTACGCGGCCTTGCTGGAGGGGATGGACAAGTCGCTGGGTGACATACTGGACAACATACAGGCCAGGGGCATCGCTGATAACACGATCGTGCTCTTCATGTCCGACAACGGTGGCCTAAGCGCTCACGGTCGCGGCGGCGAACCCCATACCCACAACAAGCCGTTGTCCAGCGGAAAAGGGTCGGCCCACGAGGGCGGGATCCGGGAGCCGATGATCGCCCGGTGGCCGGGAGTCACGCGGCCGGGCACGGTCTGCGGCAGTCCGCTCATCATTGAGGACTTCTTCCCCACGATCCTCGAGATGGCGGGGGCTCCCCAGCACGCCCAGCCCGGCGGCGAAATGGACGGCGTGAGCTTCGCGCCACTTCTGCGCGGCGATATCCCATCCGAAGAGCGTTCGTTCTTCTGGCACTACCCCAACAACTGGGGACCCACCGGACCCGGCATCGGGGCTTCGAGCACCATCCGCCGGGGCGACTGGAAGCTGATCTACTACCACGCCGACCAGCGCTACGAACTGTTCGACGTGGAGGGGGATCTTGGCGAGACGCGGAATCTCGCGGGAGACAAGGGCAGGCTTCGCGCCGACCTGGCCGAGGAGTTGAGAGAGTACCTGTCCGGTGTCAACGCGCAGATGCCGGTGCTCCGAGCGACCGGCGAGCAGGTGCCGCTGCCGGGATAGCAGGCGGAAGGGCCACGGAACGAAATCGGACCAGCGACGGAACACAAACAGAAGGAAGGCCCGAGCACCCGGAGATCGAAAACTCCGCAGACATCGATCCAGCCGGCAATCGCAGTTCTTCACTGTCCCGGCGGCAAAGGTGAGAGTGTTGGATTCCAGACAGGATGCATGGCGACAGTTGAGGGCGCTCCTCCAGGGTCAGGCACTTGCTGTCCTCGCCACCAGCCACGAGGGTCACCCCTACTGCAGCCTGATTGCTTTCGTCGTGTCAGATGATCTGCGCACCATCCTCTTCGGGACTTCACGCAACACTCGGAAGTTCGCGAACATCACCAGTGACCCGCGGGTCTCCGTGCTGATTGACAGCCGCGGCAACACCGACGCGGATTTCCACCAGGCCTGTGCGGCAACGGCAGTGGGTCGCGAGGTCAAACTGCCCGAAGCCGAATACCGCGCGCTCCGGGGGAAGTACCTCGAGCGCCACCCTCACCTGCGGGACTTTGTGGCCTCACCGACCTTCGAGCTTGTGGCATTGCGCATCGAGACCTATTACCTTGTGAGCCGATTCCAGCACGTGATGGAGTTGCACCTGGAAACGTGAACTGGCTGATTTCGCTGGAGCAGATCGCCGATGTGCACCTGCCGGATGTGGGCGGCAAGGGGCTGGCGCTTGCCCGGATGGCCGCTGCGGGCATGAACGTGCCACCGGCTCTCGTACTCCGCGCCGGGGCCTACCGGGAGTATGTCAGCGTCACCGGTCTGCGAGAGCGTATCCTGCTGGAGTTGAACCGCAAGAGTTTCGAGGACATGCGCTGGGAGGAGATGTGGGACGCCGCCCTGCGCATCCGAAGCATGTTCTTGAGCACCCCGATACCAGACGGCATGTATGAGGAGATCTCCCGCGGCGTCGCTCAGGCATTCCCATCGGTGCCCACGGCTGTCCGGTCCTCGGCTCTGGCGGAGGACGCCGGCGGCACCTCCTTTGCCGGGCTCCATGAGTCGTATGTGAATGTGCGTGGCGCCGACAGCATCCTGGAGCACATCCGTCTAGTCTGGGCGTCGCTGTGGTCTGACGGTGCGCTGTTGTACCGCAAGGAACTGGGGCTTGATGTAGCTGACAGCGCCATGGCAGTGGTGATCCAGGAGATCGTTTCGGGCCGGGCCTCCGGGGTGTGTTTCAGCCGGGATCCGGAAGATGCGGGACGGGCTATCGTAGAAGCCGTGCATGGTCTAAACCAGGGGCTGGTGGACGGTACCGTCGAGCCGGATCGCTGGTTCCTCGACCGCGCCTCGCGACGGGTGCTCAGCCACCATCAGCCCAAGCGGGAGAGTGCTATGCGGCCTTCGGAGCGCGGGGTCGAGCTTGTCCCGCTCTCCGCCGGGGAAGCTGCCTCGCCGCCCGTTGATGAGCGGGAACTTGCGCTGGTGCTCGATCAGGCGCTGCGCGCCGAGGCCCTCTTCGGTGGCCCCCAGGACGTGGAATGGACCGTGCGCGGTAACGCCCTTCACCTGCTGCAGTCGCGCCCCATCACCACCGGCGAATCCGCTGACGAGAGCAAGGCGTGGCATCTCAGCCTGCGGCGCAGTTTCGACAATCTCAAGGTCCTGCGCCAGCGCGTTGAGGGTGAGCTGATCCCTGCGCTCATCGAGGAAGGCAGGACCCTGGCGCAGATCGATCTCACCGGCCTGGATGACGCGTCACTGGCTCGCGAGATCCAGCGCAGGGAATCCCTGGCGCGTCACTGGACAGACACCTACTGGGAGCATTTCATCCCATATGCCCACGGGGCCAGGCTGTTCGGGCAGGTTTACAATGACGCAGTCCGGCCCGAGGACCCTTTCGAGTTCATCGCATTGCTTCAGACAGGTGACATGGAGAGCGTGAAGCGCAATGCCTTGCTCGAACAGATCGCGGACTCGATCCGGCAGGACCCGGCGATTGCCAAGATGATCGAGCAGGGCGCGGAACTCCCGCGGCCCGTTCAGCGGATGATGTCGGAGCTGGCTCAGCTGGTTTCGCCCACGGAGACCCACGCTGGCGCCGACACCACACGGATCGCGCGCCTGGCGCTTCAGGCCTCCCGGGTTCAGCCCGACCGGCAGGGACCCGGTACGCCTTCCCGCGAGACGCTCGAGAATCGTTTCCTGGGTTCCCTGCCTGAAGACCAGCGCCCATGGGCGCTTGAACTGCTGGACCTTGCCCGCTCGAGCTACCGCCTGCGTGACGACGACAATGTGTATCTGGGAAGAGTGGAGGCGCAGGTTGCCGCAGCCATCGCGGAAGGGCGCCGGCGACTTGCGGGGCGTGCAACCCGCAGTGCCGACGCTCTGTCAGACGCCGACGTGGCATCCGCTCTGCTCGATCCGGGTTTCGTTCCACAGGCGGCATCCGCCAGCGCACCTGCCCCGCGCGTGGCAGTCAAGCCGCGGCAGCTCACGGGACAGCCTGCAGGCCCTGGTGTGTCCACCGGGCCCGCGCGGGTCATTCGCGCCCATGAAGACCTGTTCACCGTTGAGGCAGGCGATGTGCTTGTCTGCGACGCTATCGACCCCAACATGACTTTCGTCGTCCCGGTCTGCTGCGCCGTCGTCGAGCGCCGGGGCGGCATGCTCATACACGGCGCGATCATCGCCCGAGAGTACGGTCTGCCATGCGTGACCGGCGTGCCTGACGCCACCGAGTTGATCCAGACCGGCGACATACTGACCGTCGACGGCTTCCTCGGAATCGTCGTGGTGAGGCGCGCTGACTGACGAGCCACGGAACGCAGTGAACTCCCACTGGGGGAGGGACCGGATGAGCCTCCACGCCCCCGATCCCTTGCGCAACCTGGTGATCTGTCTGGGAGATCAGCTCTCCCCGGATTCCCCGGCGCTTGACGGATTCGACAGGTCCCGCGATGCGGTCTGGATGGCTGAAGCGTCCGGGGAGGCCGCTCACGTCTGGTCACACAAGGCGCGCATCGCCCTCTTCCTCAGTGCCATGCGGCACTTCAGGGATGCCCTTCGTGCGCGCGACATCATCGTCCGTTACAGCGAGCTTACCGATCCCGCCAATACGGGCACGCTTTCCGGCGAACTTCGCCGCGCCATCAAGGCCCTCAGACCGCAGCGCGTCGTGATGACTGAACCCGGGGAATGGCGGGTTCGCGAGGACCTCCTCGCGGTCGTCCGAGAAGCGGGTGTGGACTTGCAGATGCGCCCCGATCGCCACTTCGTCTGCACCCTCGACGACTTCAACCGCCATGCGGAGGGCAGAAAGCAGCTGCGTATGGAGTACTTCTACCGCGAGGTCAGGCGGCGGATGGGCGCTCTGATGGAAGGCGACCAGCCGCGCGGGGGCCAGTGGAACTTCGATGCGGAGAACCGATCAGCCTTCGGCGATGCGGGGCCCGAGAACGTTCCCGAACCTCTGGGTTTCCCCCCCGATGGCACAACCCGCGAGGTCCTCTCGCTGGTGATGAAGCGCTTCGCCGACCATCCGGGGAGCCTGCGCCACTTCGACTGGCCAGTGACGCCGGATCAGGCCTCCGCGGCGCTCCATGATTTCGTCGCGAACCGCCTGTCGTCGTTCGGGCCTTACCAGGACGCCATGTGGACCGGGCAGCCTTACCTGTACCATTCCCGGCTGTCAGCGGCGATGAACCTGAAGCTGCTCGACCCCCGTGAGGCGGTGGCGGCGGCGGAGGATGCACTCGATGCCGGCGCAGCCAATCTGCCCTCGGTGGAGGGGTTCGTACGCCAGATCATCGGCTGGCGCGAGTATGTCCGGGGCATCTATTGGCGGTTCATGCCCGATTACCTCGATCGCAACGCACTCACGGCCGAAGCACCCCTGCCCAGGTCCTACTGGACCGGGGATACCGAGATGGCGTGCCTGCGGGAGACCATCGGCCAGACCCTGGAGCACGGCTACGCGCATCACATCCAGCGGCTGATGGTGACGGGGCTGTTCGCGCTCCTGATGGGCGTCGATCCGCGGCGGGTGCACGAGTGGTATCTCGCCATCTATGTTGACGCCGTCGAGTGGGTCGAGCTGCCCAATGTGTATGGAATGTCACAGTATGCCGATGGCGGTCTGATGGCATCCAAGCCGTACGTCGCTTCCGGCAAGTACATCCAGCGCATGAGCGATTACTGCAAGACCTGCCGGTTCAGGCCCGGTGAGCGTACGGGTGAGGATGCCTGCCCGTTCACCACCCTCTACTGGGACTTCCTGCTGAGGAACGGGCCTGCGCTGAATGACAACCCGCGCATGGCTCTTCAGCTGCGGAACGTGGACCGGCTGCCGCAGGACGAATCACGCGCGATCCGTACCCACGCGGATGGGTTGAGACGCGGAATGCTGTAGGGGAAGCACTGCCGCCGCCATCGAAGCGAGCGGCTTTCGCTGGCCCGTGGGCAGGGAGTCTTTAGCCGGACCGTCCCCTGATACCAGGCGCTGGCTTGGCAACACCGTCAGAGGCTCACAAAGAGGTGTGCTCCGGCCTATGACGAACTACCCCTGAGCCAGGCCGCGGGGGCGTCAGGAGGTCTGACCCGCATGCCGACGGCGATCGTCATAGGCGCAGGGCTGTCGGGGATCGGCGTTGCTGCCAGACTGGCGGCGCGTGGGTTCCGAGTTACGGTGCTCGAACGGCTGTCGGCGCCCGGTGGACGCTGTGGCCGCCTGGTATCTGGTGGGTACTCGTTCGACACCGGCCCGACCCTGTACCTCATGCCCCCGGTTTTCGAGGAGACCTTCGCGGCACTCGGCGAGAAGGTCACAGATCACCTCAAGCTGCTGCGCGTGGACCCCACCTACAGGGTGCACTTCACGAGTGGCGGCGCTCTGGACATTACCTCTGATATGGTGCGAATGCGGGAGCAGATGCAAAGCATCGAGCCCGGCTCATTCGCCCGGCTCCTGCAGTTCCTCGCGGCGGGGGACGTTTTCCTCGAGACTTCGCTCGAGCGGTTCGTGGGCAGGAACTTCCTCACGCTGCTGGACTACTTCAGCCCGGCCAACCTGCCGCTGATGTTCCGCCTCAAAGCGCTCCAGAAGCACTTCCCCTTCGTCGCCAGCCATTTCCGTGACCCCCGTCTCAGAGCCGCCTTCTCCTTCCAGAACATGTACCTAGGTCTCAGTCCCTACAGCGCCATGGCGACCTACGCGCTGCTGCAATTCAGCGAGATCGCCGAAGGCGTCTGGTTCCCCGAGGGCGGAATCTACCGGGTGGTCGAAGCCCTCGCGGCGATAGCGCGGTCCCTCGGGGTGCGCTTCGAGTTCGATACCCCCGTCTCCCGCATACTCGTCTCAGGCTCCTCCGCGCAGGGAGTCGTGACACAGGCGGGCGACACTTTTCACGCGGACCTCGTCGTGGCCACTGCTGACCTGCCCTATGTCTACGCCAACCTGCTTCCGGACGACGGCAGCGCGGCCCGCCTGGCCGCCAAGCAGTACACCTCGTCTGCCATCATGTTCTACTGGGGACTGAAGGGCGAACGCACCCCCGCGCTTCTTCATCACAACGTGTTTCTGTCTGAGCACCGCTATCGCGAATCTTTCGACAGGATATTCCGGGAGCACTCACTCCCCGATGAACCTTCGTTCTACGTGGCCGCCCCCAGCAGGTCCGACGACGCGACCGCTCCACCCGGCTGCGACGCGCTCACGGTGCTGGTACCGGTGGGCCATCTCGACAGCCGGGCTGGGCAGGACTGGCCGGCAATGCAGGCCCGGGCGCGCGAGGCCGTGCTCTCAGGCCTTGCGCGCGTTGGCGCGCCAGGCATCGACCAGCGCATCGACTTCGAGGCCACCATGACACCTGAAAGCTACGAACGCGAGCTCAACCTGGTCAGGGGCTCAGCATTCGGCCTGAGTCACAACTTCCTGCAGGTGGGGTATCTGCGACCCCACAATCGGCATGGACGGTTCCGCAATTTGTACTTCGCCGGCGCCAGCACCCATCCGGGCACAGGGCTCCCATTGGTGCTGCTCTCTGCGCGACTCGTTACGGAGCGTATCCTGCGTGATCTGGGCTTGGCCCCGTAAGGCCATCGGAGGTGTGCGAGACCGATGCAAGCTGAGTGGGAGGAACGCTTGACGGCGGAGGCGCTTTCGGCGCTCCAGGGCACGCCCGGCGCGCCGGCCGTGTCGGCTTCGCCCGGAGAGTTGGAGATGGCCTTCTCGGCTTGCCGTCGGATCACTTTCGCGCACAGCCGCACATTCTTCTTCGCAAGCGCCCTGCTGCCCGCGCAGAAACGCCGCGCAGTGCGAGCCCTCTACGCATTCTGCCGGTCTACGGACGACATCGTTGACGCGCGGGGCGCCGACGCAGCCGAGAGGATGCGCCGCTGGCGCGCCGCGGCGGCTTCGCCAGTCCCGCCGCCGGACCAGCCGGTGCTGCTGGCGTGGGCCCATGTGCGGACCCAGCACGGCATACCGGATTCGCTTCCCGCAAAGCTGATCGAGAGCGTCTCTCGCGATCTGCACCAGACCCGTTACAGTGCCTTCGATGACCTCGTCGACTACTGCTACGGGGTGGCATCGACCGTGGGGCTGATGAGTATGAAAATCATCGGGTTCAGGGGCGAGGAGGCTGTGCCGTATGCGCTCAAGCTGGGGATCGCCATGCAGCTCACGAACATCCTGCG